>CAZLRI010000213.1:0-4880 GCA_964561745.1 uncultured Pseudobdellovibrionaceae bacterium
TGCCGTAATCTTCCTTGGTAAGTATCCTTGTCAGGATCGGCAATGCCACAAATGGGAAAATACCGCTTACAAGAAGAGGAAACATGTAAATGAAACTGTTTTTTATCTGTTGTTCTTTGTTAGCCATATTTGATGCTACAATTTCCGTGTAAAGATATTACCTTATCCAAGCCGTATTCTTCTGTATAAGCCCTATTTGCAGCTTCTATGACTTCGTATCTACTTAAATCCATTACTCGATTTAAAGAGAAGCGTTTTAATATAGCCTGCAATCCTCTGTGGTTTACCTTGCAATTTTTTTGCAATTTATCGATCATTGAGTGAGTAACAAGATGTCTCGGATATACGGATATAAGGGGTCATTCTTTCTTAACAATGGGCAGTGATTGTTCAACCACCTTGTATAAACGATCTTTAGCTTTCCCATCTCGATATGGATCAAAATGATGCAAAATAGAGGTCCAATCTCCAATAGTCTGCTGTGTTTTACTACCGGCTCGAAAGTCGGCAATCGCATCCATTAGCGATTCCATCGTTTGATAGACGATATCTGCTTTAGCATATATGTCATCCCATGCTGTCTTTGTTCCGTAAACATCCAGCAAAACTGTTCTCACGCCTGCAATCGCAGCTTCCAGTGCTGCCGTGGCACCAAATTTGTGACCAATACATAGGTCAGCAACAAGAGCCGCTTCCGTAGGATAAATGTCATTTCGGTGCACTCCTTCCATCAACTCAAGAAAGCGTCCCGTGGCTTTAGCGGCACGAATAACGTCATCATTGGGGTATAGCTGGCTTGGTGAGTTACGTATAAACTGTGATTTCACTACTACCCCAAATTCAGGATCGAGTAAAACGACATTAGCAAGAGCATGAAGTTCGCAGAGGTGATCATCTTTGCTCACCAATCCCCATCGGTCATGTTGTACAGATTCATCGAAATAACAAATTATAAATCTCGCGCCAGCCCGCATCAATACCTCGCGGTGCTTTTTCGCTTTCTCACGCACAAGACTGGCAACGCCATCATACAAATAACCGGTTGGCAAGAACTCTTGTGGAGCAATGCCATCAGATTGATAGACAGTTTTATACATGTCTGAGAATACCAAAAATTTGTCTGCCGTCGTCATTATGAGTGGTGCAATAGCCCCTATGTTGGAATATTGATAGGCTATAGTGGTAACACCTATGTCAGACGCAATCAACTGCATTGCGTCAGCAAAAGAACACATAGTTTCCCCAATCAAAAATACCTTAGAATTCAGCCATAAGGCAAGTGCGCCCATCAATTCGGCTTGCCTCAGCAAGGCAGCCACCCGAAGCAGAAAAAATTTGTTAGCAAATCCGCGCCTCCGGAAAATAGCCCAAATCGCGGTGCGCCTATCTTGTCTTACTCGAACTATGGTCTTGTCTTTCCACATTGCCTGCACGGCATATCGAAAGGCAGAAGTTGGTATAAGTTTTATGCCAGCTTTTGAAAGTTGAAAAACATCCTCAACTATTGAAACTTTAGAAAATCGTAATTTGACCACATAAGTATCAAACATCTCTATCGGCTTATTGACTTCCAACCAGTGCAGATGTGTGCGCAAGGTGCGGTCAGCCCTAATATCACCTTCCTGAAAGAGCAGTATAGATTGCTTTTGGGGCATTTCTGGACCAAAAAACCTACTACGTTGCCCTACACCAATGGTCAATTTTATATCTCTGGCAACATTGAGAAACCAACCCATGGCCAGACTAACAAGCCTAAACCGAATAGTCGGATAAAACTGTAAATTAACACCTGAAAGCGATTTAATTAGAAGTTTTTCATCAAATAAAACCGGTTTTTTTAGCCATATAGTGGCACGTCCCTTTTCACAAAGCGCCTGAGCAACCAAAGCCCGGATGGTCCAGTACTCGATATGCAAATGAAGCTGCTTGGCGATAAATAACCGGATAGTATTGCGTTTGTATGCTTTATTAAGTCTCTGTAAATATATCTCTGCATTGACAATCTCATTGGCAGATATAAGTGCAATCTGCCCGGCTAATCTGCGGGCTGATATATAACCCGATTCCCCTTCCTTGGTTTTGAGATGCCCTGCAAAGAACGACGCTTCTACGACATCTACACCTTTTTTTCTGAACAACCATTGCAATAGTTTTTGCCACGGTTTTATCGCCTCAAGAACTGTGACCTTCGTTAATCCACGAATCCGAAGCAATCTATACGCTGCAGAAATCGTAAGCTCATCTAGATACACAGACCCAGACTCTGTCGTAGTTTTACTTCTATCCACGGGCACCAATAGCACAATAAGCAACAACCAGCATACCAAGATAACTCATCTCATGACCAAGTAGCTAAATCCTAATACCAGCCTGTTATGCAGAGAGTTATCAATGAAACAAGATTGTTAAAATCTTGTCCTTTTACTTCCTTACCTTCTAAATATTCTGCACATAACCTGTCAAGATACTTCATGTTAAAATATTCATCAGTCAGGATGTTTTTATAAGGCCTCTCCTTAAGGGTTTCTTTGAAAAATTCTGTAACTCCTGACCTGTATGTCACTTCTGCTGCAAGAGAAAAGCCCTCAATAACATCATAGAGATATGAGTGCGGACCCTCTTCTAACAGCTCATACGGAAACTTTATCTTATTCTTTGCAACCCACTTAAGAGGATATTTTGTATTATTAAGCTCAAGTCCCCTACCCCAGCTTTCAGGGGCTTTGGAAAGAAATTCAATCATCCGATAATCATTAAAAGGCATACGCCACTTGTGGTTATTGGCTTCCATTGCGTGTTTATGTACATTGACCGTTGACCCCTGGGAATGAAAACTGTGATACATGTATATAAACCATGAATATAAGCTATCCTCAGAAATCCCCTTTAATACCTCAGGCATATATTCCCTGTATGGGAACCGGTACAGAGAATCCTGACCTTCTGCATTCAAAACAGGGTTCTTGAATGTCGCTGCAAAGGGGATACGCGGTGAACCGTAGAAAAATGGGAACAGATAGCTCTCAAGCATCTCATCTTTGTTTTTAAACCCTGACATAAAGTCAATGTTTCCTGACATCTTCCTGAAAATCTGAAATACTTTATCTTTTTCGTATGTGCCATCAAGTACTTTCTTAAAAAAAGACGGGCCGTACAAATAGCAGTTCATCTTGTCAGCATACTCTGTGAAAGATTTTTTTGTATGAAAGAACGTCGCAAACTGAGAGAAGCCAAAATTATGGAATGAGTCCGATGTCTCACCGTTGCAGATTATCTGGCCATCCCCCCCAGATGCCTGAAGCCCTTCAGAGAGTTTTGCAAAGTTATAGGCCGCAAAAGCGTAGATGTGCTTTGATTTATAATAAGGGAGAACCTTCTGCCAGTAACTGGAGGTATCTTTGCTTTTAAAATCAAAATCTACAATACGCGGCTTTATACCATAGAAAGCCCCTATTTTCTTGATCTTATTAATCTCAAACTTGTTAATTACGTCAGTCCCATCGGAATACTTCATGCTTCCGCTTATCATACCCACATTTTCAGCGCCGAATTCATTTACAAGCAATCCTAAAAGTAACGAGGAATCCCATCCACTTGAACTTGAAACCCATGTTTTCCCATTGCGATTTACCCTTGCGATGACAGACTCTTTTAAAATTTTGTAGTAAACCTCCAAATCCTTATCTGTATAGTCTTCTATATCTAAAGGCTTGAATTTAATCATATCAGACTGCATCCCTGAATCTGATATGGTAAGAATTTCACCTACCTTAAGCTGTTTCACATTTTTATAAATAGTCAGTCCCTTCGGGGTATACCACCCATACACAGAGAACAGATGGGCAAGCATTTTCTGGTCGTATTCAGGCTTGATATTCTTGAAAATAAAATCTAAATCTGTGCCGAAATAGAAATCAGCACTGTCATAAGCATAGAAAGAGTCAAGCCTTGCATACCGGTCACTGAAAATCTGCACTAAATTTTTTGAAGAATCAACATATAAGCCCAGATACTGCCCTTCGAGATGGGGGATTATGTCCTTAAGTTTTTGTTCAAAAAAAACTTTTCGTAAATAATTCTCACTGTTGGCATCTATTAACCTGATTCTACCGTCATTTTTCATATGATAGAAAACATCGCCATAGAGATACACCTCCCTTCCATTCTGCAGTTTTACTCTGACATCGGCATCCTGTAAATTGGCATACAGACCTTTCCCTTTGTCAAGATTAATTAATTTTTCAAGTCCCCTATTTGACTCTTTTTCTTCTGCTGAATAGATATACAATTTCATGCGTCCTCCATAAGAAATATTTTTTAGCCTAATGCAGTTCTTGTAAGCATAAAGAATGCCAAAAAAAATTACTGTAATAAAAGGATTTTCTAAAGAATATCACTTATGATTGCTTAAACTTTAGGCAACATTGCCCAATAATCAGGCAGAGTCTTAATCCTTACCCCTTAATCCACTTTTGAGGGGTCCCATCCTATAGCAGTCAAGGTACTCGCCATTTGTGAATATCAAGTTTAAAATTTCTACTTAAATAACATATGCTGTAAGATTTTTCTGTCATACACTATTGATTTTCTTATTTATGAATTCAATTAATCTCTCAATATTTAGAAGGCTATTCTCCATTATATCCTTCTCTGATATTTTTATGCCGAAAGCACTTTCCACTTCAAAGAAAAAACTTATTGTATCAAGCGAGTCTAAATTTAAATCATTGCGCAAGTTAAACTCCTTCTTAAGAATTTTAACAGAAGGTTTCATCTCTTTAATTATTTGCTCAATTTTTTGATAGATTTCATCAGACATCTCATGTTCTCCTTATGTTGATAGTATTGTACTCGCCCAAGATAATCCGACTCCAAAACCG
>CAZLRI010000214.1:0-4860 GCA_964561745.1 uncultured Pseudobdellovibrionaceae bacterium
CACACTCGCTCCAGTTTCACTATCCCTGCTCCCAATTTAACCGGACGGTAGTGAATTCACATACATTTGCATCTGCCCCAAATCTTGATGTGTCATCTTGCCTATCTTGAGATCGATCAAAACATCGCACCGTAAAAGGCGGTTGTAAAAAACGAGGTCAACATAGAAATGTTCTTCATGAACTGCCGAATAAACCACAAAAAATATTCCAAAAAACATTCTTGACATAAAATTAGTCATGGCGTAGTAAGTTTGCCTAGCCAAACTTATGGATCAGATAGAATCACAACTGAAAGGTGAAAAACGATGGTTACGGGCGAAACATTAACAGCCAGCATGGAAGATTACTTGGAGGCCATTTGCCATCTCGTGTATGAAAAGCAGGTGGCGAGGACCAAAGATATTGCAAAGAGTCTAAAGGTAAATTGTTCTTCAGTAACAGGCGCCCTCCGGTCATTGACTGAAAAAAATCTGATTAACTATGAGCCATACGGTCTCGTAACATTGACTTCAAAGGGTGAAAAAACAGCGCGGGATGTTATTCGCCGGCATGAAGTGTTACGTGACTTTTTTGTCAAGGTCCTATCCGTAAATAAATCCGACGCCGAAATTGGTGCTTGTAAGATGGAACATGTTATTCCTTACTCTATTCTCGAGAGACTTGTAAATTTTGTCGAATTTATTGAAGTCTGTCCTCGCGGAGGAACAGATTGGATTAAAAACTTTGATCATTACTGCAGTCATGGCAAGACAATGTCGCATTGTGAAAAATGCATATCTTCGTGCTTGAATGATTTGGATAAAAAGAACCATGAGAAAGGGCAGGAAAAAATGGAGACTACTCTTGATAAGCTTAAGCCGGGTCAAAAAGGAAAGATCAAAAAGATAAAAGGCCGTGGACAGGTAAATAAACGCATCGTTGATATGGGAGTCACGCCCGGAACTCTCATTTCAGTCGAGCGTGTGGCGCCACTTGGTGACCCCATTGAAACAAAGGTAAAGGGTTATCACCTTTCTTTAAGAAAGGATGAGGCCTCCACAATTACGGTAGAAATAGTTTAATGAGGTATATGAGAGGAAGTATGTCTTTAATATTTGCTAAACCAGGCAGCAAGGTTCGCCTGTTGACAGTCAGGGCCGGCCGCGAATTAAAGGCTCGTCTCGCGGCGTTAGGCCTTATGCCAGGTGTCCAAATGGAGGTTTTAAGCAGTGGACAGTGCGGGCCATTCGTTGTGGCAATAAATAGAAGTCGTGTTGTCTTGGGGAGGGGTATGGCACAAAAGATAGAAGTGGAATAAAAAATTTTACTCCAGCAGTTTGGCAAGCCAAACTTTATTGATACTAGCAAACTTAGGAGTGTCGGGAGGAGGATATAGTGACCAAAAAGACTAAAATTACAGTCGCTCTGACAGGAAACCCAAATTCCGGAAAGACCAGCATATTTAATGGCCTTACAGGGGCACGCCAGCATGTAGGCAATTATCCCGGTGTAACGGTGGAGAAAAAAGAGGGTGTATTCAAACACTGTGGTACCGAGATCAATGTAGTGGATCTCCCCGGCACCTATAGCCTGACAGCTTTTTCTATCGAGGAAGTGGTGGCTCGGAATTTTATAATAGAGGAAAAACCGGATGTTGTCGTCGATATTATTGATGCCTCGAATCTTGAGAGAAATCTTTATCTTGCTGTTCAACTAATGGAGTTAGGGGTTCCTTTGGTGCTTGTGTTCAACATGAGTGATGTAGCGAATGCCATGGGGCTTGAATTTGACATAAAAACCCTATCGGAACGAATCGGAGTTCCTATCATTCCCACTGTTGGGCATAAAGGCAGAGGGTTGGAAGAACTTAAAGAAACAATTATATCGGTTGCACAAAGCAAATTTAAACAAAAAATTGCGGAAATTCATTATGGGCGCGAGATTGATAAAGAGATTGCTGAAATAGAAGATCTTATTAAAAATAACGATGACTTGGTTGAAAAATACAACACGCGTTGGATGTCCACAAAACTGCTGGAGAATGATAAAATTGTCCTGGAAAAGGTAAATTCCGATGAAATCATTTCGGCAATAAAAAAAGCGGCAAATAATATTGAAACAATATTCGGTGATCATCCGGAGATAATCATAGCTGATCATAGGTATGGGTTTATCTCCGGAGTCTGCCAGGAAACGGTGAAGAGCACTGCCGAGGCACGCCACACTATGTCTGACAAAATAGACTCCGTTGTGACAAACAGATTGCTCGGCATTCCTATCTTTTTGCTGCTCATGTATCTGGTATTCTATTTAACATTCACGTTAGGTGAATCCCCTATGGACTGGATCGAAGGAGGGTTCGCCTGGCTTGGTGACTTTGTTGCCGGACTGTGGCCGGGAGGTTCTGAAAGTGTACTGAAATCGCTTTTGGTTGACGGAATTATCGGTGGTGTTGGCGGTGTAATTATCTTCCTGCCAAACATTTTGCTTCTGTTTCTTGCCATCGCTATCTTGGAGGACTCTGGGTACATGGCAAGGGTTGCGTTTATCATGGATAGGTTGATGCACAAGATCGGCCTTCATGGAAAGAGTTTTATACCAATGTTGATCGGTTTCGGTTGCTCCATTCCCGCAATCATGGCTACCCGGACTTTAGAAAGCCAGCGTGATAGATTGACTACTATGATGGTAATACCGCTTATGAGCTGTGGAGCCAGACTGCCAATATACGCCCTTATTATTCCGGCTTTTTTTCCGCAGGCATGGCATGCGCCGATGCTTTGGATCATTTATTTGATTGGAATTATCTTGGCCATTGTAAGCGCTAAAATATTACGTTCTACCCTATTCAGAGGAGAATCTACACCATTCGTGATGGAACTTCCACCGTACCGGCTCCCAACAACCAGGGGTGTTTTGATCCATATGTGGGAACGAGGTTTTCTCTACCTCAAAAAGGCAGGAACCATCATCCTGGGTATTTCGATTATCATGTGGGCGATGACATCTTATCCCAAAATCCCTGATGCAAAGTTAGCCGGACTTGGCCCTGAAGATGCGCAAAAGGCTGAGATATCCTATTCCATTGCAGGCAGAATTGGCCATGCATTGGAGCCCATTATCAGACCAATAGGATTTGATTGGAAGATCGGCACGGCGCTTATCGGGTCTTTCGCCGCCAAAGAGGTCTTTGTGGCTCAAATGGGCATCGTTCATTCGGTTGGCGAAGCGGATGAGGAGTCGGATTCGCTTAGGGAAAAACTGGCAATGAATTACTCACCACTCATTGCCTTTTGCATCATGTTGTTTTGTTTAGTCAGTGCGCCATGCATGGCAACTATTGCCGTTACAAAGAGGGAATCGGGGTCATGGAAATGGGCACTTTTTCAGCTGGCTGGTCTAACTGCACTGGCCTATCTTGTTACATTGGTCGTCTACCAGACCGGCCAATTTTTTATTTAGAAGGGAATGTATATGGTCGAATATATTATTGTTGGGATGGTGATTCTAAGCGGTGCGCTACTAATGATCAGAGACACTTATAAAACACTCTCTGGAAAAGATAGCAGTTGTTGTCATTCCTGTCGCCGTAAGGAAGGTGATTGTGTTACACACTGTGGAGGTGGTCTATGAAAGAGGGAAAACCTATGAGTCCACACAATGAATCTCCTGTGTGTGTTGAAAACCGTCGTCTCAAAGCGGCACTACGCGAAGCTATCAAGACGATCGAGAATACGAAGCGATCATTTAAGTCAAAGAGGCTTGAGAAGTTAAAAAATCAATTGATGGATGTGTTTCTTGGAGAATCCTATGGGGAATAGAACAATGAGAATCTGATATAAAAATATGGTGGGGCACCTTACGGTCTGATTTTAAAGGATCAGAAAGTGGAGGCGCAACTTGGTGTGGCAAATGGTTTGCCATGCTTAAGTTTGCGCCTTTTTTTATGGAAGGAGTAATAAATGAAAACTAGAAAAAGGAAAATAAGTTTTTTGGCTGTGCTTATATTAGTAGGAAACCTCGTTTTGACTTTTCCAACATTAGCTCAGAATGAAAAAGACACCGGCAATCTAGTCAAGAGATCACCTGTTCCTGAAATGTACGAAGTTGCTATTCCAAAAGATACCTTGTCCAATGTAAGAGAGGCTGAAACTCCAACTAAGATACTGCCTTCTCAAAAAAGAGAAAACATTGAAGATCTGGAAAAAATATCCCCGATAGAACAAGAGAAGTTTGAACCTCAAATGGAGGAAGGACCGTCAGATATAGGTAAAATTAAATGGGGCGCGGGTTTTACAGGAATTCTCGCAGGCTCGATGAACAACAACCCAAATCCAAATCATGTCGATCCTTCACTCAGCGCCGATTTTGAAATAGGAATGAAGTTCTTCGATCATGGAAGGGGTTTTGTCCATGTTGAGGCCGGTATTGGAAATGGATTGAATAGCGATGCCCCATTTGACAGTCTACTATTTGGAGTAACGAATGCAGATGCAAATCCGGGTGTACGTGAAAGGGATATCGAGGTTGCGGAAGCCTACTATGAAGGTTTCTATTTTGACAAGGCGTTCACCTTTACTCTCGGTATGCTTGATCCCGTGGTCTATTTCGATGAGAATGAGGTGGCAAACAACGAAACCTCACAGTTTTTAAATGGCGGTTTTGTCAACAACACCTGTGTTGAATTCCCCGGATATTCCCTGGGTGCAGTGATCAAAGTGCAACCGCTTAGCTGGTTAAGCATCAAAGGTGGTCTGTTTGAAGGTGACAGCGACTGGAATGATATCGAGAGAGATCCCTTCTGGATTGCACAGCTTGGTCTTCAGTATCCGCTTGCCGAAGGGCATCTAGCATAAGGAGAAGATAAGTGATAAAAGCTT
>CAZLRI010000215.1:0-4859 GCA_964561745.1 uncultured Pseudobdellovibrionaceae bacterium
TTTAATCCACATTAATATAGAATCGCTTTTGGACCATAAGGGCGAAAACATAGCAATTGTTGGTGCTGGAGATGCAGCATTTGACTATGCGCTTAATCTTTCACAAAACAACAATGCTACACTTTTATGCAGGTCTCTCCCCTGCTGCCTTCCATTGCTATATCAGCGCGCTGACACTAAACATAATATTAAAATAATAAACAATGTTGAGCTAAACGAAATTAAAAAAGAAAAAAATCAGCTTGAGCTTATTATCAGAAAAGATAATGAAACAGGCAAACTCAATAGCGACCACATTCTTTTTGCTATTGGCAGAAAACCAAATATTGATTTATTAAAAACAAGTTTAACTGAAAATGAAATTGAGCTGTTTATTAAAAATAGGCGTATCCATCTTGTCGGCGATATAAAAAATAATCTACTAAGACAAGCTGTAATAGCTGCTGGAGATGGAATGCGCGCTGCAATGGAGATAATCTTTAATGAAAATAGTTGCGACAACAGGAAATGCTGATCTGGCAAGAGTGTATATAGCTGAATTATCTGATGGAAGGCATATTGAATTTGTTGAATCAAAGATACCCGGCATTCCAAGAGAGAAAAAATGGGTTCTTATAATCTCTTCGTTGGTCGGCTGCCCTGTTGGGTGCTCAATGTGTGATGCTGGATTAGTAAAATACGAGGGCAAACTCACAAAAGATGAGATCTTTGCCCAAATAGATTTTCTTGTAAAAAAATACTGTCCAGACATGAAAATTCCGGCTGATAAATTCAAGATCCAGTTTGCGCGCGTAGGAGAACCTTCATTCAACGAAGCTGTGCTTGATGTTCTGGACGAGTTACCTAGCCGTTACGATGCACCGGGATTAACACCTGCAATCTCTTCTATTGCACCTTTGCACCACGATAGTTTTTTCGAGCGTCTGTTTTTAATCAAAGAAAAAAACTACAAAGGAAAGTTTCAGCTACAATTCTCGATTCATTCAACTTCAGAATCTGAAAGAAAAAAGATAATACCAATCCCCTTGTGGAGCTTTGAAAAGATAGCTGAATTTGGCAAAGGTTTTCATAAACCCGGAGACAAAAAGATAACGCTAAATTTTGCTGCAATAAAGGGAACGGAATTTGATCCTTCTGTATTATATAAACACTTTTCGCCGGACAAATTTTTGGTAAAAATCACCCCGCTCAACCCAACAAACAGATCTTCATACGAAGGAATAAGCAACAGCCTTAACGTTAATACGCCAGAATCATTTGCGCCTATTTATAAGCTTCGAGATTTAGGATATGATGTCATTGTAAGTATTGGAGAGCTTGAAGAAAACAATATTGGAAGCAATTGCGGGCAATACATATTATCACACCTTAACACCAACAAAATCGAATCTGCATATACATATCCGATTACCGTCCCCTAATCATTATGAAGATAACCAGTAAGGTTGGTTTCATAATCAAAGCTGGCTTTTTTGCCCTGTGTTTTTTCAAGCACATAAAAGATAGTCCCTATACCGACCCATGTTAACAAAAGTACAGAGACAGGATTAGGTATATTAACATATAAAACAATAAGCGCCAAAGCACCCACAACACCACCAATAACAACCCATTTTTTACTGATATTATAAGAAACCTGACGCCAGAGAGGTTTGTTGACAAAAGGCAAACAGGCAAGTGAAACACACTCTGCAAAATATAGAATTATTAACGACTGCATTGAGATTCCAATAAGAAACTCCATGTTCTTGGTCCATATTAAAACCATAGCTATCACAAAATTAATCGTTAAACTTATATAAGGGGTGCCAAATCTTTCACTTAGATTAGACAAAAAAGACGGCGCAACCCGATCCTGAGCAAAAGCATATAATATACGGGATGGAACAAGCATACATGCATTAATCGTGCTAAGAAACGCCATTAAAGCAGCGATTGTTACCACCAATGTACCAAATGGCAAAAAAGATCTCGCAGCATCAACAACCGGAGCCTGCGAGATTACAACAGAACTATATGGAAGTGTTCCAAACACAATTAAAGATATTCCAATATAAAGAACTACTGAAACACTAATTCCAATCACAAAGATCCTTGGCAAAGATTTTCTGGCATCCTTTGTTTCCCCTGCTGTTTGAGATAAAGCATCAAAACCAGCATATGCAAAAAACAAGATCGGCAAAGCCTTAAAAAACCCGCTCCACCCATTTGGGAGCAAAGGGGAAAAGTTAGAAGCCTGAATATGTGATAATCCCGGCAAGACAATTACAATAATACTTGCTATTAATACATAGAACATCATTCTCTGCATCCTGCCAAACTGCTTAACACCAGTTAAATTTATTATATAAAAAAGCGCCAAGCATAAGGATGCAATTATTTTTGGATTAAGAAACGGAAAACTTGCTTGTAAATATCTACCAACAGACAAAGACAAAACAGCAATAACTCCAAGATAAGTAACCCATGTGAGCCACATTACTATAAATGCAACATAATGATTTTTAAATGTGCGACTTATATGAATATAAGCTCCACCGGTGAGATTTCCAAGAGATGTACTCTGAAAAATTACATAAGGAAGGGCTAAAAGTAATGTAATTGGACCTAAAAGAAGATAAGCAAAAACAGTTGATGGTCCTGCATCTTGTCCTGCTTCACCAATCGCAACAAAGATACCAGCGCCAATCATCATTCCGATAATTGTTGCATATCCATCTAGTTTGGATAGGTCTCTTTTTAGCATTAATGCCTTGTAGCCTATAACTTAGCCGGATTTCAAGCTTTTTTTGTTTTTTGAAAAATATTTTTAATGGATTCAATAAAGGGGGTGGTGTTTATTTTTGAAAAAACTAACTGGTTAAAGATTGATAGATAGCAAAGGCTTGTCTAACAAACATTTGATATGCATCTTCCCCAAGTAAAAAGCTATAGCATATTAATGTTGAGGATGATGCGCTGTAACTTTCCATCTGTTCGATAGATGTATTCTCAGGATCAGTTATTTGCCGAAAAATATTAGATATAACTGCATATTCAAGTGAGAGCCTTATATCAGCTTCCGTAATTTGAAGAGATTCTTCATCTAAATTATACTCCATAAAAGGATCATGATCAGAAAATACATCTCCATGAAAGATCTGATCGCGCATATAACACCATATCATTATCCCCAGCCGTCTTGTTTCCGGATCTGATTGTTCAATGCGTTCCGCAAATTCATTTGCATGGCATCGATATGCTGCAAAGCTGCTTGCAAAAAACTCGCTGGGATTGTCATGAGGATGGCCAAGTTCGTCAAGCGCATTCTGGATATAATTAGAATCATCCACTAGTTCATATCCCTCTCTGCCCAAAGCAAACGCAAATATATCCAGCCATGAATCATCTTCTTCTAAGGAACGGCTCTCAAATACAGCATGCCCTGATTCATGAGCAATTACGGCACGATTCTGTAAAGATTCAGGAGTTAAATAAACCGAGAATTCAATAGGATTTAGTGCTCCAAAAAGATTTTGCAGCATATTGGCAAAGCCTTCTTCATGTATATTTGGTCTTGTTGAAATCATAGATCCTAAAAACACCCGAATAGATTGAATTGCTCGAGAGGACATTAGTTCATTGAATTCAGCGATCCACCCTGCAGCTTGCCGCATGTGGTAAAAAGGAACTGATTCATCAACTGGAGATTGTTCATTAAAGTGTAAATTTGTAGTATGCTGAGCAGGAAGTTCAAAGGAATAACTTTCATCATTTAAGGTAAATCGCACAAGATGAGAACCATTGGATTGCAGAATCATTTCATCTATTTGCAATCCTTGCATAGAAAAAAGAGTATTAAAATACGTTATAAAATCATCATAGGTGCGATAAGAAAAATGCAAAGAAGGGCTAAGCGTTGAATTGTTTTCACATATATTATTCAAATCAAGCATCAAATTGCTAAAAAACTGAACCGGATTCTCAGGGTTTGGAGGAGAAGCAGATGAAAGCGTTTGAATCAAAAGACCATCAACCGAAACAGTTTCACGATCACGAATCATATGAAATTGAAACAAACCTTCAATCGCCTGTGAATCAGGTGAAATTATTCTATCACCCATAACATATTCAACCCAGCCTTCATCCAATGTTGCAGGAGCATCCACTTCCATAGAAGAATCTTCATTATTTGAATAAAATTCAGGAAGCCTGCCGGTTAAAGCATAGATAAGTTCAATGTCTGCATGAGGATTAAGTGCATATGTTCCTATGTGCTCGCTTCCATTTGGCATACGCGCCATTTCATTATAATGGGTTAAAACAACTCTGTTATCAGGCAATTGAATCATATCTACAAGAGTATCATCAGAAGAGAACCCATCAATTGTCTCAGCATGAGTATGTGTTTGTGCAAAGATCTCTGGATCTTCAATTTCGATAATACCCAAAGCATCATTTGCGCCTTCAAGTCGCACAGGCTCTCCAAACAAACGCGCACTTTGAATTAAAGCAGTCTGACGATTGTGAACAAACTCAATGGATTGTGCTTCTCCTAAAAAAATAAGGTTAGGGTCAAGTGTCTCAGAGGAATTATCCTGAATTCGTAATGATTGGACATCTTCATCTGCCAAAATAGGTTGGAGGTTGGGATCTGCAAATCGAGAGGCACGACCGCGATCAACATGATGTTCGCCAGATGATAACATAAAGAAGAATCGCCTTTTCTCCCCCCTTGGGACAAAATGATCCCTCTATTAATATTATCGGTTAGTTTATAGGCAAAAGTTGCTTTTGAGGCAAAAAATACAAGGCAAAACAAAATGTAACAGGTCAGCGAAATAAATTTCATTTTTGATACGATTTATCTTGACGTTGTT
>CAZLRI010000216.1:0-4853 GCA_964561745.1 uncultured Pseudobdellovibrionaceae bacterium
TCAGCCTCTGGCTGAAAGGGGGAGGAAATTAATAGTTTACCTCAACTTATTGAGATGTTATAATTTAATACCTTAACTTGGGGAATTCTAATGGAAAATGGCAAAAAAAGAAAAATATTTGGAACTGATGGAGTAAGGGGTAAGGCTAATACATATCCAATGACCCCTGAAATGGCTTTAAATTTGGGGAGAGCTGTAGCTTCTTTGTTTAAAAATAATAATGGTCGGCATCGCATTATCATTGGCAAGGACACGAGAATTTCAGGCTATATGCTTGAAACAGCTCTTGCTTCAGGAATATGCTCGATGGGAGTTGATGTGTGTTTGGTGGGGCCGCTACCAACCCCGGGCATTGCTTTTATAACACGGACTATGAGGGCAGATGCAGGTGTTGTTATTTCAGCTTCTCATAATAATTATGACGACAATGGAATTAAATTTTTTGATGGAGATGGGTTTAAGCTTCCAGATGAATATGAGTTAAGAATGGAAGAAATGGTCCTTTCCGGAGAATTAACAAAATCAACGCCAATAGGCAAAAGCGTTGGCAAAGCTATTAGAATTGATGATGCAGCTGGTCGTTATATCCAATTTTTAAAAACAACTTTTCCTCTTCATAGCTTATTAGATGGTTTTACTATAGCAATAGACTGCGCCAATGGCGCTGGCTACAAAGTAGCGCCAAACGTGCTTGAGGAGCTTGGAGCTAAGGTAATCAGTATTTCATCTTCACCAAATGGATCAAACATCAATGACAAATGTGGATCTACACATCCTGATCAATTGCAAGATATTGTAAGGCAAACTGGCGCAGATTGTGGCATTGCGCTCGATGGGGATGCAGATCGCGTAATCATGTGCGATGAAAAAGGAGGTATCGTTGACGGCGATACCCTTATGGCAATTTGTGCAGACAGAATGCATCGTAGTGGAAAACTTGCACGCAATACTCTGGTAGCAACTGTAATGAGCAATCTTGCATTAGACCATGCAATGCACAATAGCGGAATTCAAGTGATCAGAACCGCAGTAGGTGACAGATATGTAATTCAAGCTATGCGGGATGGTCAGTATAATATCGGCGGTGAGCAATCAGGTCATCTTATCTTTCTTGACCACAACACAACTGGTGACGGAATTCTCGGGGCATTACAAATTCTGTCTGTAATGTTAAAGGAAAATAAACCATTATCTGAACTAAAGAAAATTTTAACACCATTTCCTCAGGTTTTGCTTAATTTAAAAGTCCGGGAAAAACGCGATTTTTCTGCTATACCTGATATTAACAAAGCAATAGCCCGATGCGAAAGAGAACTTGGAAACCATGGAAGGCTTGTACTAAGATATTCTGGCACAGAAAACATAGCACGGGTAATGATCGAAGGAGAAAAAACAGATCGTATTAAAGAGATGGCATCGGATTTAGCCGGTTTAATCTCAACTCATTTAGGTGAATAAATTATGTGATGAGCGGTGTTAGATGAGCTTTTGAGCGTTTTTTAATATACGCTCATCGCTCATCTCCTATCG
This sequence comes from uncultured Pseudobdellovibrionaceae bacterium, assembly GCA_964561745.1. Taxonomy (GTDB): domain Bacteria; phylum UBA10199; class UBA10199; order 2-02-FULL-44-16; family DYJF01; genus CAZLRI01. The sequence continues at coordinate 1,531 of CAZLRI010000216.1, forward strand.
CACACCGAATAAAAATGATTCGTTTAGGCGTAAATATTGACCACGTAGCAACTATCCGTCAAGCACGTAGAACTTCCTATCCTGATATCCTTGAAGCTGCCAATCTCGTAATTTCAGGCGGTGCAGACCAGATTACCGTGCATCTAAGAGAAGACCGGAGGCATATACAGGATGAGGATGTAAGAATCCTCAAAAAATCAATAACAGTTCCTCTAAATTTAGAGATGGCATGTGTTGACGAAATTACAGATATTGCATTAGAGATAAAACCTTCTTCAGTTACACTTGTACCTGAAAAAAGGGCAGAGCAAACAACAGAAACAGGGCTTGATCTTAAAAAAGATTTTAAACAAATCAAAAACTGCATAGAAAAACTTAAAAACCGAGGGATATTAATAAGCCTTTTTCTTGATCCAATAGAAGATGCTATTATTGCAGCAAGCGATCTAAATGTTGATATAATTGAACTGCACACAGGAGAATATGCATCAAAATATAATGGCGATAATTTATATGAAACTTTGATGGCATTAGAAAAAGCTTCTTCTGTTGTAAAAAAGCTGGGAATGAAAGTAGCTGCCGGACATGGCTTAAATTATAATAACACAGCTTATCTGATATCAAAATTACCTGAAATTGAAGAGGTCAACATAGGCCATTCAATAATAGCCAGATCAATTGTCACCGGGCTTGATAAAGCTGTAATAGAGATGAAAGGCTTAATTTTATGATACTAGGAATCGGCATAGATATTGTTGATGTTAGAAGAATTGAATCTATTATTGTCCGTTGGCAGGAATCTTTTATCAGAAGGGTCTTTACTGACAGCGAAATCAAGTACTGCAACAACAAAAAAAACCCTGCCCAGCGATTTGCCACAAGATTTGCAGCCAAAGAAGCTTTAATCAAAGCACTTTTCCCAAGAGGAGAGTTCGGAATTGACTATAAAGATATTGAAGTTGGCGAAAAAGATCGCAGACCTATCATAAATCTTTTTGGCGAAGCAAAAAAAATAGCTGCCAAAAAGAATATTAAAAATATTCATATTATGCTTTCCCATGATGGCGACTATGGTATTGCAAACGTAGTGATTGAAGCATGAAACTAGTCACAGCACAACAAATGCAGGAAGCTGATCACGCAGCTACAAAAGAGTTTGGGATTCAATCTCTCAGCCTGATGGAGCGCGCAGGAAATGGTGTGGCTAATTTTGTCAAAAATCACTTTAAACCATCACAGGGAGCAATAAGTATTATAGCAGGAAAAGGCAACAATGGTGGAGATGGGCTCGTAGCTGCCCGCTTATTGTTGGAAATGGGTTATGAAGTTCTGGTATTTCTCACATCTCCTGCACATGAGCTTTCTCCAGATTCCTATGTTAACTGGGAGAGGCTGGTGCTACTAAGCCCCAAATATTCTGAAATCAAAGAGGTCTCTGAATTAAGTTTGCAATATCCACATTTTTTGAGAAGCGCGTGTATTATAGATGCAATTTTTGGAACTGGTCTTTCAAAGGATGTTCGATCTCCTTATAGAGAAATAATAGATTTGGTTAATAATCTGCACGTACCAATATTATCCTGCGATCTGCCTTCAGGTTTATCATCAGACACTGGCATGCCAATAGGTACAGCAATTAAAGCTCGTTGGACATTAACCTTTGGATTGCCCAAAGTAGGCTTGTTTGTAGGCAAAGGACCTGACTTTTCAGGTCATGTTAAAATAATAGATATTGGAATACCACAACAGGTAATAAACAAAGTTGATTCAAAAATTTTTCTTATTGATAAAACCTATTTCAGTCATTTTCTAAAGCAGAGAGATAAACATTCACATAAAGGAAATTACGGACATGTGGTGGTTATAGCTGGTGCTGATGAGAAACTTGGGGCCGGATATTTGTCAGCTATGGCAGCATTAAGAAGCGGGGCAGGATTGGTGACATATTGCCTTCCTGAAAAATCATTTACAAAATTTGACGCCCGATACCCTGAAATAATGCCAATTGGTTTGCCTGACAAGGGCAGGGGGCATTTGCATCCTGATGCACTCGAAACCGCATTAGATATATGTAAAGACAAGTCTGCTGTTGTTATTGGTCCGGCAATTGGAACTCATCCTGACACCAAAGCATTTATTATAGAATTCATAAAAAGAATACACTGCCCGCTGGTGATAGATGCAGATGGACTAAATTTAATCTCTGACCAGATAAATATTATTGATAACAGAACATCAGAGACGATATTAACTCCGCATCCGGGCGAGATGGAAAGATTAATAAACAAAGAAGAGATTAAAAAACAGGGAAACCGGATCCCTCTTGCATATAAATTCGCAACTAAACACAAAGTTAACTTAGTGCTAAAAGGACATAGAACAATAGTAGTTAGCTCTAATGGGGAAACATATATCAATCTAACTGGAAATGCAGCTATGGCAACTGCTGGCATGGGTGATGCTTTAACCGGAATAATCGCAGGATTTATAGCACAAAAGATGCCAGTTGATCTTGCTGCAGTTGCCGGAGTGTTTTTACATGGACTTGCTGGTGATATTGCTGCTGCACGCATTGGTGGCAGAGGAGTTATAACATCAGATGTTATAAAAATATTTCCTGAAGCAATTCAGCAGATTTTTCTATAATCTGAATTTATATGAATCTGAAAAAGACAAAAAAGATAATAACCTGTTCTCCGAATCAAACTAAACTTATGGCAACTGAGTTTGCCATAAATTTGAGGGCAGGTAGTGTTTTAGCCTTAAATGGCGATCTGGGATCAGGGAAAACCCATTTTGTGCAGGGGCTCGCTGCCGGACTTAAGATAAATGACGAATCTTATGTTTGTTCTCCTTCATTTACTCTTGTAAATGAGTATAAGGGCAAGATACCGGTTTATCACATAGACTTTTACAGGCTGAAAGATAATATTGATCTGGATTCTATTGGTATCGAAGAATATATATATGGCAATGGAATCACTATAATTGAATGGGCAAATAAGTTTCCGCATATTTTGCCAAACAACACGATACAGATCGATTTTAAAATATTGGGTGAAACTAAAAGAGAGATAAAAATTACAGCAATATAAAAATTCCCTCCTCCTTGTGGGGAGGGCTAGGGAGGGGGTAAATAAATTGTTTTATTTTTATCCTTCCCTTTAGGGGATTGGTGGAAAATGCTCTTTAATGTCATCCCTGCGAAGGCAGGTATCCAGTTCCACCAATCCCATTAGGTGTTTTTTCTAGATAGGCATGTAAACATTATGAGTTATGATCTTACAATAATTGGAGCAGGACCGGGCGGATATGTAGCTGCA
>CAZLRI010000217.1:0-4836 GCA_964561745.1 uncultured Pseudobdellovibrionaceae bacterium
ATTCTTTTTTGTATTTAAATAGAAAGTTCGACAATCGAACGTTCAAACTTAGAACAAGGTACGAACATGAATCAAGCTGGGGGACTCAGCCAAAAACAAGCAGCTCTTATAGAAGCCTTACATAAGGGGGCGTCATCGTCTCAGCGCGTCCTATCTGCAACCCTTGGTGTATCCTTGGGGCAGGTGAATTCTTTAATTAACGAAATGATTAATAGTGGTGATATTGCAGTGGTGCGCAACAACGGTCGCAGTGTAAAGTATGTTGTGACTAACAATGGCAGTATAAGATGGATGAGATACACAAGGGGTAAACTTTCAGAGGCCTTTAAATGCATAAGTGATGTGAAGAGGCTTGTTGGAACCATATTGGACCGCCTTTTTGAACAAGGAACTAGGGTTTTTGTTTTAGATGGAGAGAACGATACAATGGCAGCAATAGTCAGTGAAGTTTTTAGAGAGGCTATTGGTAATAAAGGGAAACTGCTTTGGGGACCGGTTAAAGATGACAATCATATTGTATTAAAGCTGGATGATATTACTTCATCGTCAAATGAACGTGTAGTAAATTTATTACAAGAAGTGGCAAGCAGATTTTAATGTGTTTTTATTATAGGAAAAATAGGGCGTATGAAATTGCCTTGCGCTATTACACAGATAGCAGCATATGGGCGGTAGCCTGTCTGATGATAAGAAGGTTGTCATCCTCGGATTTGCACACTGTGTCGTAATTCCCTCCTCCTTGTGGGGAGGGTTAGGGAGGGGCTCACTCTTGCTGATCAGTCCTCTAGTTGAAAATGCGGAACAATAAATAAACAAATGAAAATTTTAGTCACAGGCGCAGCAGGTTTCATAGGATCATTTACAGCAAAAAAATTGCTTGATCTTGGCAATACTGTTGTAGGTGTAGATAATCTGAACGATTATTATGATGTTTCGTTAAAACAAGCCAGACTGGCAAACTTAAAACCTTATTCGAACTTTACGTTTCTAAAACTGGATCTTTCAGACAGATCAGCAACAGAGTCTCTTTTTAGAAAAGAAGCGTTTGATAAGATTATTCATTTAGCAGCTCAAGCAGGTGTTCGTTACAGCATTGATCATCCACATGCATATGTTGAATCAAACCTTGTGGGTTTTATTAATGTGCTTGAAGGAGCTCGATATCAATGGTGCAATAAAGACAATTCAAAGAACGTAGCAGGGCATTTTATTTATGCTAGTTCAAGTTCAGTTTATGGCTTAAATAAGCACATGCCGTTTAATACTAAACAGGCAGTTGACCATCCAATTTCACTTTATGCTGCAACTAAAAAATCCAATGAGCTTATGGCACATGCATATAGCTATTTATATAATATACCAACAACCGGACTTAGATTTTTTACGGTTTATGGACCATGGGGCAGACCTGATATGGCATATTTTAAGTTTGTAAGATCTATAATCAATAATGAGCCAATAGACATATATAATGAAGGCAAGATGAAACGGGATTTTACTTATATAGATGATGTGGTTGATAGCTTGATAAAAATCAGTGAAGTGTCGCCCAGCAAAATTACTGATTGGAATAGAATAAATCCTGATTCAAGCAACAGTTCTGCTCCATACAGGGTTTATAATATCGGTGGAAGTAATCCTGTTGGATTAATGGAGTTTGTTAACGCTATTGAAATGGCGTTGGATAAAAAAGCTAAAATAAACTTTTTACCTATGCAATCAGGGGATGTTGAAGAAACTTGGGCAGATAATAATGATTTGGCCAATGTAATTGGAGATATTAAAACAACTGCTCTTAAAAATGGCATAGCAAAGTTTGTGGAGTGGTATAGGGGATATAAAATTTAATGTATATATGATAGTTGTCATCCCGCACTTTCGGCCAGAGGCTGATCCGTCCTTCGGCGGAGATGCGGGATCCAGTAAATATCCGAAATGACAAAAAATAAAAACAAAAATTTATTTATTGTGATTATGGCAGGTGGAGAAGGCTCTCGTTTTTACCCTCTATCTACGCCTGAACGCCCGAAACAATTTTTAAATTTTATAGATGACAAAACTTTTATCAGGCAAACGTTTGAAAGGATTACTCCTATTGTAGATCCTGCAAATATTTATATTTCCACTAATGAAAGATATTTTGGTCTTGTTAAGGAAGAATTGCCTGAAATACAGGATGATAATATTATTATAGAACCTCTTAAGAAAAACACAGGTCCTGCTTTGGCTTATGCTACCATGCTTATTAAGCTCAAACATGGAGAATCAATTATTTGCTGTCTTCCATCAGATCACTATATAAGCAACGAAACTGGATTTAGGACTTCTATAAGAAGCGCTGCTAACCTAGCAATGGATGGATATATTGTGACATTGGGTATGAAACCATCATGGTCTTCTACAGAATATGGTTATATATCTGCGATTAATCCAAATTCTGAATGGTCAGAGATTTTAGCTTTTAAAGAAAAGCCAAACAAAGATATGGCACAGGAATATCTTAACAAAGGATATTTTTGGAACGGTGGAATATTTGTATGGAGCACAAAAGTTTTTTTTGATGAAATGGCTTTGCACGCTAATCATTTAATTCCTAAGACAACACAGATTGATAATGATTTTTGCCGAAAATATTTTGAAAATGCACAAGCCATATCTATTGATTATGCTCTAATGGAAAAATCAAAAAAAGTTGCAGTTATACCAACTGCGATTGGTTGGAATGATGTTGGCACATGGGAAAGCATCAAAAGACTTCATCAAGAAAATGTTAATATATCGAAGCGCGTTGTTGATATTATGTATGGTGATGGAATTGTCGCAGTATAAACATCCCAAATCTTTTGATATAACCAAAACAATGAGTAATAAATATAAAACAAATCTTTGCAAAGCCATAGAAAACAACGAATCACAAAATAAAATTACTAGAGAAAAACTTTTGGAGAAGGTTCGTGATGTTTGTATGGAGGCTGTTGAAAAGTTTCCAACTTTGACAAAAATTTCTTTGACCGGTTCAATTGTAGGTAAGGGGTTTTCCAAAAAATCTGATGTGGATATTGTAGTGGCGGGACTCAATAAAAGAGATTACTTTAGCCTTGTTTGTTTGTTTGAAAATAAAATTGAAAGACATGTTGATTTAATTATAGAGGATGATTTATCGAAAATGGACAGAGAGCATATTTTTAAAAATCGAAAGGTTGTTTATGATTCAAAAGAAGGCAGATGTTGAAACCTTAAAAACTTTGAGAGGAGAGTGTGAATTTCTGTTTGCTAAGATAGATTCTCGTGCGGTGGAGCTTAATGAACACATCGCAAAAATGCCGCAGAAAGCCTTTGTTATTGCTTCTGCTTATACTTTGAGCAGCATCTATTCGTGTTATGAAGATATGTTTAAACACATTGCGAAAGTTTTTGAAAATAGAATTGAAAATCTTTCGTCATGGCACAGTGAACTTTTAAAAAGGATGATAATTGAAGTGCCTGAAATTAGACCTGCTGTTCTAACAGAAAAAGTTATTGTAATTTTGGATGAAATGAGATCTTTCAGGCATGTTTTTCGTAATTCATATGTATTTGTGATTGACGCTGATCGTGTTTTGGTTATTTCAAAGCGATGGAATGTTGCCAAGGATGAGATCAAAAAAGAGATAATGGATTTTTTAAAAAAGATAGATGCATAAAAAAAATGAAAAAGAAGATTGAAAAAATAAAAGACTTAAATGATGTTGTTATTAATTGGGCAGAAGAATTTGTCCCGGAATATATTGCTGTTTATGGTTTTGGTTCTGTTTTTGATTTAAATTTTGATTTAAATAAAAGTGGTGATGTGGATATTGCAATTTTATTACCCTCTCCTATTAATTCATTGGAACGTTATTACGCTCAAGAGGAATTAGCGAGAAGGCTTGGCAAAGATGTTGACGTGATCGATTTGCTTTCAGCATCAACTGTAATGAAAATGGAAGTAATCAATAATGGTATGATTATTTCATGTAAAGATAAGCGAGCCACCGAGTTTTTTGCAACATATGTGTTTTCTTCATATGTCAGGTTAAACGAAGAACGGTCGGAGATTCTCAAGGATGCCATAGCTAGAGGGAGGATTTATGCCTGATGATGTTATCATGAATAAATGCGATATCATTAACTTGATGATATCAGAGAATTTGTTAAGACGTTAATAAAGAAGCAAAATGAAGGTTGAATGATTGATAAATATAAAACCAAAATTTTGGATATTATATTTGAGAAAGTGAGTAGAGATGATTGTCTTGTGTTTCTTTAAGGAAATAGATTTTGTAGATTTTTTGAAGTTCAAGAAAGATGACTGGAAAAAATATAATGAAGATAGAGATATGAAATGTAAGTTTGTTCGAAAAATTCGAACAACCTTACATTGACCAAGCACTGGAACGATAAAACATTTAGGAAGAAAAGATGTCAGAGCAGCTAGATATTCTAAAAAAAGTTTGTGAAAAATTGAATAACGGTCATATTTCGTATATGGTCTCTGGTTCAATGGCGATGAATTTTTATGCACAACCAAGAATGACACGTGATATTGATATCGTAATAATGTTAACCACAGTTGATGTTTCTATGTTCGTTGCGCTTTTTGAAAATGAATTTTACATTGAAGAGGAAACCGTACGGAATGAAGTTGACCGAAAAGGTATGTTTAATTTGATTCATAATAAGGCGATTATTAAAATAGATTTTATTGTAGATAAAGGTTGCGAATATGATTCGGCAGCGTTTGGACGAAGGAGAAAAATTGACCTAGCGCGAGTTTATTAAATCTATATAGTGAGGGTTCGGCAAAACCACGTGGAT
>CAZLRI010000218.1:0-4835 GCA_964561745.1 uncultured Pseudobdellovibrionaceae bacterium
ATAATAGGTAAAGGGTGAAAGGTGAAAGGTGAAAGATCAAAGGGCTAAGGGATTTAGCCTTTGACCTTTCACCTTTCACCTTTAACCTCTATCGGCGACACACCCTCAGCCTGATATTTTGCCTTAAAGATATTATCTCCATCTGCATCAACAAATATCGGATTTGCCAAACCAAATGCAAATGCACCATTTTCCTGAGCTGAATGAAATTTATCCAAATTAATTGGATCAAAATTTTCTGGTTTCTTTGACGGGTCTTCCAACACATTAACCACAAGTGGAAATGGGGATTTAAATCCTGCAGTATCTTTGGTTCCGCGAACAAGCACAACTATCCATGTGTCTTCAGTTAAATTAAGAGTTACCTCTATCTCAGAGGTGATCTTTCCATTCTCTTCTTTCCAATTTTCCAATGTCCCATCAGATAACTTAAATGACTCATCAGGAACTGTTGCATAATGCGGCACATGATAAGGTTTATAAAACTCTTCAGCAGTTGCAGCAGATCCACTCATTGCATCTCCTGTTTCATCATCAATCGGAACCGGCTCTGCATTAGCATATATATTTATAGTATCAAACCACGCCCATGATGGTGCTTCTGCTTTAATTTTAACTTTTACTTCATGACCTGATATCATATCTCCAATCGTGCCTTTTGATCCAGTCTCAGTAATTGCTTCAATATTTAAGAAAACACCGCCGGTAACAATTACTTTTTGATTTTTAATAGCGCTAGCATACTTATCTGCACTAAACTCCGTATTTAAGCCATCCCGCGGATCAAAATCAGATGCAACATAGTTTCTCGGCCAGTTCATAGGATTCCATATCTCATCGTGGCTGTCGCTTGAACCTGTTGCAGTAACCCTCAAACCCATATTAAGAAAATTAAACCACGTGGGCAAAGTAGATTTTATAAAATGCGTTTCCACTCTGTGAAAATCAAATCCTATCAACAACTCAACTGTATCAAAATCTTCAAACACCAAAGAGCTGTCACCAAGATCAATCGGGAAACCATGCCCGTTGGTTCTTGGATTAAGCCTTCTCTCAACAGGATCTGCAAAACTTGAAAGAAGTGGAGCACCTGATTCTAGATAGTATCTGCTTGTAACCCAACCTGCTGCTACAGGGACCCCTGTGGGGTTATCTGAAATATGATTTAGCTGAACAACATTTTCTCCGGGAAAAGCCCTTGTTGCCTCTGCTATCTCCTCCAGCCCCATGCAATAATCAGGTGCTGGCGAAACTTCATCTTTTGGAGTATCAGACCAGTCAATAGCCCCTCCTGTTGGAGAATCAGGATTCACAGCAAGAAGGAACGCCTGCATATGTCCATAATGATTAGGAGTAACCTCTTCTCCAACAATAGTCTTAATATCGTCAGTTATATATCCCTTTGATTGCATCCTCTCAACAACCGGTCCATAGTCAAACAGATAATCATGATCAGAGGACTGTAAAATATCCATTCCTTCTGCTGCAGCACCAATCGCCCTTTGTTCCGGAGCTATCATACTATCCGGACTTGAAACATTGTGTAAGTGAAAATCAGCCAAAATATAACCGGGTGTTTCTATAACCCTCTGCACAGCAATATCTCTAATAACAACATTAGAACCTGCTTCAACTGTGATGTCCATTTCATAAGTTGTATATTCAACTCCATGTGAAAAAACAAATTTATATACGCCCGGCTCAAGGGAAAAGCTTGTTCTATCTGAATTTCCAATTGTTCCTTTGGCTGTCAGATAAAGATTATCCACAATTCCAAAAGGATGTTTTGCTATGCTTGTTATATCCTCAAAAACACCTCCTGTTGTGTTTTCAGGGCTCGGATCCTCTCCAACAATAGTCAGCCGCGCTGCTGTTGGAGCGCCTGTTGTTGAATCAATTACAGGACCTGCAAATTCTATTGTTGCTGTCTCTCCTAATGTGCAGGTAATATTCAGATTCATGCCTTCATATGCAGTTGTCTCATTTGGATCACATTCACCAGCCAATGCTGTACCATTTTTATGAAATCCCTTTTTACCAACTACAAATCTGTAACGACCTTCGCCAAGTGCTTTTGCAAAACTATTATCCCCTACAGGAACCTTACCTCCAAACTCACCTTTATCATTTGATCTAAAAACAACTATTGTTCCACCGCCTGCTTTTTGAACTGCAACTTTAGCATTGCTTACAGGATTACCATCAGCTGTAACCACCTTACCGGATATTGTTGCTGTATCTACTTTCAAAGCCTTCATGCCAGCTTCTAAAACAGAACTTGAGCTGCCATCACCAACAACAAAATAGCGAGTGATTGTTCGCTCCCCTTTTGCAGGTATAGTGAAATTTATTTTTGGTGTGCCGCCGGCTCCTATTGGAAGAAGGTTTGTTATCCCCTCACCCAAACCTAAAAATGTAACACCTGAATATGTTATTGATCCACTCGCCAAGCGCTTATTTTCTGCATCTCTGAATTGAGACAGGTCATAAAAATATCCATAAGACACATCAACGCCTTCTTTTCCTTCATAGATTATGCATACTGTATCAGCACTTACCTGCACCATAAAGTCAGGTCCAAAACCAACACCAGACACCAGAAAATGAAGTTCTCCGCTGCCGTTAATAATATCTCCAACCGGCATTAAAACATCTTCATTGCTTGGATTTCTAAATGTAGTATCTATCTGAACATAGCTTTTACCCTGTGGAAGGCGATAGTCTGTTATCACCTCAGTATCAAGCCCCTTAAGATTTTCGTTGATTGTAAACGGATTGCCGCGATCATCAAACCTGCGGCTAAAAGTCAACTCCTGTCCGATAGCCCCTGACGCAACCTCTTTAACAAAATCCAGATCAAGATAATCATAAACATCTATAGTGCCATAAGCACGTAGAATTTTTATTCCATCTTCTTCACCTGTGCTGATAACATCATATCCATGATAATTAAGAGTCCACTCAACATTAATAAAAGGGAATAGAGAACCAAACTGATCACCACCGGTTCCATCAGACCTGACCTTATCTGCATCAATAATTATTCCACCAAAAGAGAAGATGCCTGCATTTTTGCTGGGTTTTTGTATGATGACCCGTATGCGATCATTTTTAAGTAAAATATCCCCCACCTGCCCTTGCGCCATTACACCGCCTATTAGCTCTGACTTATCCTGAATAGTAAAAGTTGTAGTTGGATAACCTGAAAAATTCGGATTTCCGCCTTTACTGCTGTTCCCTGAACAGGAACAAAGAATGACCCCTATCAGAACAGTAAATGTTATTTTATATAATAGATTCATATTAAGCACGGTTGTTAGTCGATAGTCGTTTGTCTTGCTATCGACGATGTTCGGTTTCCGGTCTTTCGCCTTTCAGCTTTGGCCTTTCGCCTATTATTATCGGCAGATCTTAAATTTTGTTGCTAAGTTTTTTTGTTTTTTTAATATGGAAAAAACCCTTTAATATCAAGTCCTGCCGCATTATCACCTTATGCTGCGCGTTAAATAAAGTTCTGGGATCAACACATGACTATATCTCTTGACCACTATTTAAAACCAAGATAGAGATCAGGCTGGATAAAATACGTATAACTATTTAATATTATTAACCTTTAAAAACGGAGGGCATATGATTATAGGCGTACCAAAAGAGATAAAGACAAAAGAGACGCGGGTCGCAATCACACCAAATGGCGTAAAGGAGCTCTCCTCAAAGGGACATAAAGTATATCTTGAAAAAGATGCTGGACTAAACAGTAGTTTTTCAAATGAAGAATATCAAAATGCAGGTGCAACACTGGAAGCAAAACATGAACAGGTCTGGGAAAAAGCGGAAATGATCGTTAAGGTTAAAGAACCGCTCGAAAGCGAATATAAATATTTTCGTCCTGATCTAACAGTTTTTACTTACCTGCATTTAGCATCAGTGCCCCCACTGGTTACTGCATTACTCAAAGCAAAAACAACTGCAATAGGCTATGAAACAGTAGAAGAAGATAACGGAGAACTTCCTCTTTTAAGACCAATGAGTGAAGTAGCAGGAAGGGTTGCCACACAGGTTGGAACATATCTCTTACACAGCAATCATGGAGGCAAAGGTCTTCTTTTAGGAGGAGTTACTGGCACACGTCGCGGCACTGTAGTTGTCATTGGCGGAGGATATGTTGGGCTAAACGCTGCTGAAGTTGCCTCAGGATTAAGAGCTGAAACAATTATTTTAGACATCAGTGACAAAAAAATTGCTTATATTGAAGATACCTATAACGGCAGAATCAAACCGATTAAATCATCCAAGGAAACAATTGCTGAATGGACAAGCAAAGCAGACCTCTTAATTGGAGCTGTCCTTGTTGCAGGCGATAGAGCGCCACATCTTGTAACAAGAGACATGGTAAAAAATATGAAACAACGCTCTGTTATTGTTGATGTATCAATTGATCAGGGTGGATGCGTTGAAACCTCGCGCACAACTTCCCATGAAGTACCAACCTTTACAGAACACAATGTAATTCATTATTGCGTTCCTAATATGCCAGCGCTTACACCAATTACATCAACAGAAGCTTTAACCAGCGCCACTCTTCCGTATGTGGTAAGAATTGCCAATGATGGAGTTAAAAATGCTTTATCAAAAGATAAAGTATTAGCACGCGGTTTGCAGACACAAAACGGCGAGATAAAACATCCGGTAATTGCAAAATTGTTTTAGCATGAATTCTGGTAGCTTGTTAGGATCATTCAAGATCAAGGCAGCAGGCGTTTTGAATTGGTGATAGGTTATGCAAGAGATCTAATATTTTGACTTTTTATTCGTACAAATACTTATCAAATCAT
>CAZLRI010000219.1:0-4813 GCA_964561745.1 uncultured Pseudobdellovibrionaceae bacterium
TGGCTGCTTCATTTTCTGCTTCACCATTCACACCCGCATGTTCCATTAAGGAACCAAGCTCAGGGACTGAAACCGAAAGATCAGCGCGAAAAACATTCTCGCCAAAGAAATCGTAGAAGATCATGCCAGTGGGTGATTTCATAAAGGCCAGTCCACCCATATGTCCAGGTGTGTGCCACGAGTATTTATATTCACGCGTGTATTTAACAAGCTCCTTAAAAAATGGAGGGGTAATATTTTCCAAGTATGACATGGCCATGCGAGAGACATTGCCAGCAATAAATTCTGGCGTGTCTTCCATCATCCAGACATATTCCTGAACCTGACTTAAGACCTCGAAATTCATATCTTGGACCATGTGGCGTTCAGTCAGAACAAAGATAGGCACCTTGTCGTTTCGTTCCCGGATGATATCGATAATTTTTTCTGAACTAAGTGAGCTTTTCTTGCTTTTACCCAGTTCCCAATCCACCAGTATGCAGCTAATATTGTTATGGGCCTTTAGGATGGCAACACCATCATCAGCTGTGGTTGATTTAATGGCTTCCATGTCTCGTGTATCCAGATGCTGGATAAGTTCCTGGAGCGCTCTGCCGCATCCAGTTGTCTGATCTAGCTCATCATGAATGATTAAGACTGGAAAATCTCTTTTTGAAAACATATGACCTCCCCCATATTGATAAACGAATATCTGTTTTTATCATTTATAGTTGGGATTGCCCAGTAAATTTGATTTGATGGTATTAAACCTCTTATATAACTTAAGCAATATTATCCGAGTTGTGTAAGAGGTCTATTATAGAACTTTGTCTATTCATAAAAAAACAACAGGGTCATGGTAAGTGAAGGCGAGGATCTTAATTTTACACTCTTCTCATGTTAAAAACAAAAGCTTTAACCTGTCTGTTTTCTCCAATTATAGGTGCAACATTGCATTCAAAATTGTTAGGCAATTTTTTACTAGCTTCCTTGCGTGATAATTTAAAGAGACTTTTTTGATTTTCAGGATTCATGAGAGCCACCAAAGGAATGCTGCTTTCAAAATTAGAATCTAGATAATCAAGCAAAGATATTTTTATTGGCAAGGAAAAAAATTTTGCAGCAGCATCGTTATGTTGTAAAACCTTCCAAGAAGGACCTGTAATCACAATTCCGTCAGACATCTGTGAAAATACGAGTCTAAATATTTCTTTTTCTTCCACAAGCCTTTCCATAGATGTTGAAATAGAATCTTTTAGTTTTATAAACGTGTGGCTTAAAACTCCGACTTCATCATTTGACTTTATCTCTTTCAATTTTGCTGCAAAATCACCAGATGCAATTCTTTTTGCATAATTTGTAATATTTGCAATCGGGTTTGTAATCATCGTAGAAACCTTGAAAATCGCAATAAATATGACAAGCAAACCTATAACCGAAATTAAAATTATTCTATGGTTAAGAGTTGTAAGACCGGACATTAATTTTTTTTCAGGTAAAACAATTGCCAAAGACCACCCTGTGGATGGAATAGGCCCAAATGCAATCCATGAAGGTTCATAATCTAATGGATTTTTGAGATATGTGAACCCGGTTCCTCCAATAATCATTTTATTGCCCAACTTTTCTAATTCCTCACTGTGATATTCTTTGGCTATTTCAAAGATTGTTGTTTTCAGTTTCCATCCCTCACTTCGCAAAGAAAGCAAAACACCACTTTTGCGCAGCAAAAATGCATACCCATTTTTGTTTAGACCAATGTCATCAATGATTTTTGTAAATTTTGACAAAGCAATATCAACTGTGGCAACGCCCCAAGGTTTATCATCTTTATAAAAAGGCAGCGAATAGGTGATCATCGTAATGTTTCCGCCGCCCAAATCTATATAGGGTTCGCTCCAGAGAGGTTTTCCAGTTTCAATAGGAATTTTATACCAGTCCCATTTGGGATAATTATAAGATGGCTGGGCAAGATCAGTATAAACAAGTTTATCACCTACACGATGGTAATATGGTCCGACCAAATCTTTGCCAGCATCAAGCGAACTAGGTTGGAATGAAACAGTTGACCCATATGCATCTTCTTTTGTATTTAAAAAATTCTGAATAAGTTTTTTAACATCATCTTCTGTTACTACATTCATACTCTCGAGCGAAACTTTTAATCCCTGAGCAAGTGTTTCCATATCCTTGAGTTTTGAATCCAATTCAGCAACATAATAATCAAGCAAACTGGTGGATCTGGCGTGAATTTCTCTTTCAAGTGCATCATGCGTTGTTTTATAGGTAATATAAACAAGAGAAACAAAGACAATGCATACTAAAGGAAGCATTCCTACAAGAAGCTTGTTTCTAATTTTCATAAATTTTATTTTCCTACTGTTGTGTTTTGCCAAACTTTGTTACTATTGTCGCACCAAACCCTGTCATCCATATTAAAATTTTTATAAACCAGCCAATGTAAGGAATTAAGATTAAAATACAAAAGATTATAAACCCAACAATAACTTCCCAAATCATACTTTGGTTTGGTTTATTAATTATGTTAAAAAATTTAAGACCAAATAATTGGCACATAACCGTGTAACCAAAAAGTGAAGTAATAAATACGGCGAAAATAAACACAGGGATCAATGGGATGCCTATAATACTCACTAACAAAAACAGGGTAACCGGCACTATCATAAGCGCAAAACAGAAGCCATAAAGCAGAGAGCGTAGCAGATTTGTTTGTATATAAAAAGAAGTCCTGCCAATTCGACCGGTAAATAAATATGCTAATAACAGGATAATAACAAAAACCGCGGAAAATATCACCAAACCCAATAATCCCAAAGCAAAAATAGCCAAAATCGGAAATTCAAAATTATAGCTAAAAATTTTCACAGGACGTATTTCTACTACATTGTTATTTATTTTAGCATCAGGGGATTTAAGAATTTTACCAAATATAACTGCTGAATCCCCAAGTATTTTGCCTGTAGGACCTACTTTTAAATCACCACCTATTACAGCTACATTGCGGGCAACTCCGTTTACAACAAGATCACCAAAAATAATAGCTACATCATTAACTGTTGTGCCATCTTCAATTACAGCATCGCTGCCTATTTTGGCGATATCGTTAGACTTTGCAAATGCATTTGCTGACACAAAAAGTATAAAACAAAAAACTGCCAATGCAATTTTTTTTATCATACTCCCCCCTTTTTTTATGCAAAGAACATTTCCAAAATAATAGTTTATATTTAACCATAACTAGTGCTTTGACAATTTAATTTCCATTTATTTTATTGTTTGTCATTCCGGACTTGATCCGGAATCTAGGGTTTGTTCAATGCACTTGTGTAAATTTATTTTTAAAATACAATTTAAAGTTTCTATTCTCACTTGACATAAAGAGATGATTGTTGTCATATGCTCATAACTAGGTAAAGGTTTGTTTTATGGTTAGACCCTGTAAATTAAGAAAGATTGGATTAAATCCAAATTGCGCTTATTTCAAGCCAAGGGGTATTCCGCTGATAAATCTTGAAGAAGTTGTTCTTCAAAAGGATGCGCTTGAAGCAGTACGTTTGGTAGACTTAGAAGGGTTGTATCAGGATCAAACAGCTGAAAAAATGGGTGTTTCACGTCCCACTATTGGTCGAATGCTAGAACAAGCAAGAAAAACAATTGCAGATGCCCTGATAAATGGAAAGGCCATAAGGATCGAAGGTGGAAATGTAACTATTGCTTCGCCTGATTTACGTCCATGTCCACGAGGACGTGGACGACGTGGTCGGGGTTGGAACAGATAAGCCTGCTAAAAGTGGGCAAGGAGGTAGTTATGCCAAGAGGAGATGCCCGCCCGCCTCGCCTAGCGATGCCGCAAGGCTCGCATGGCGGGCGGGGAACAGGTCCTTTTGCACAAGGTTCAATGACAGGTAGAGGGATGGGTCGAGGTCAAGTTCAAAGAAACCAAGCCAGAGGAGGAAGAGGTTTTGGTGGTGGCAAGGCATTAGGTTCTGGCGGTGAATGTGTGTGTCCAAAATGTGGAAACAAAATTCCTCATCAAAGGGGTGTTCCATGCACATCAGTTAAGTGCTCATCATGCGGTTCACTAATGACTAGGTAAATGTATGAAAATAGCAATAGGCAGCGGAAAAGGTGGAACAGGCAAAACTACTGTTTCATTAGGACTTGCTCTTTCATTGGCAGAAGAAAGCCCTGTCCAATACATTGATTGCGATGTTGAGGCGCCTAATGCTCATCTGTTTTTTCAAGATATTATTTTGAATGAGAAAACAGCTGGAGTGCTTGTTCCGGAAATAGACAGTAACAAGTGCACTTTTTGCGGAGAATGCTCAAAATTTTGCGCATACCATGCATTGGCTATCTTTCCTAAAACCGCATTGGTGTTTCATGAAATGTGCCATAGTTGCGGAGGGTGTTCGAAGATTTGCCCTGAAAAGGCAATAACTGAGGTAAAACGAAATATCGGAAAAATAAAAACCGGAAACTCAAACGGAGTAATACTTTCATATGGAGAACTAAATATAGGAGAAACACAGTCGCCGCCTTTGATAAGAGAGGTTAAAAAAACAATAGATAATAAAATAACGGCAATAATAGATGCTCCACCTGGAACTGCTTGCCCATTTGTAGAGACAATAAGAGAAAGTAACTTTTGTGTGCTCGTTACTGAACCAACGCCATTTGGGTTGCACGACTTAAACATTGCAAAGGAAGTTGTGAAAATATTGGAGATTCCTTACGGTGTTATTATCAATAAGTTTGATCACTACCGTCCGGTTAAATTGGGAGCAGGGATAGCTGTTCCATACCAATATTG
>CAZLRI010000220.1:0-4781 GCA_964561745.1 uncultured Pseudobdellovibrionaceae bacterium
TGTGAAACTACCTCCCATTGCTACAATCGGTCATTTTGTTTTGCGGGAGCTATATATAGCACTTCTGTTATTCTTGTGTACTTTTTTTGTCATTCTCGTGCTTGGAGACTGTGTCGTAATACCTTTTTGTTATCATTCCTGCCCCCGACAAGAACTCTCGAGGGTAAACTCCGGCGGGGAACCAGAACATGTTGTTTTTACTGGATTCCTGCCTGCGCAGGAATGACAAAAAAAAGGTATTACGACACAGTCTCCAAGTCGGGGATGACAAACAAAAAGACAAGGATGACAACCCTTTTACAAAGCCTTTTTACCTATGTCTTTTCTATAATGAACGCCCTTCCATGAAATTTTATTTACAGCATGATAAACATTATCTATCGCAGATTTAATGTCCGAACCAAGCGCTGTTACTCCAATCACCCTTCCTCCATTTACAATAAAATTATCATCTGCTTTTGCAGTTCCTGCATGGAATACTTTAACATTATTAAGGGATTTGACCTCTTTCAAACCTGAAATTTTTTCACCTTTTTCATATTTCCCCGGATAACCTTTTGATGCCATAACAACGCATACAGCAGAAGAGATATCCCATTCAAGAGAAACATCTTTAAGAGAACCATCAATGGTTTTCAGGATAACAGAAAGTAGATCACTTTTAAGCCGCATCATTATAGGTTCTGTTTCCGGATCTCCGAATCTACAATTAAACTCCAGTAAATATGGTTCATTATCTTTTATCATTAATCCAGCATACAGAACTCCAACATATTTTCTTCCCTCATCTGCCATGCCTTTAATCGTAGGCATCATAATTTTGTCAATTACCTTTGAAAAAGTTTCATCTGTTATCACAGGTGCTGGCGAATATGCACCCATTCCTCCGGTATTAGGTCCTTTATCATTGTCAAACACCTGTTTATGATCTTGAGACGTGGCAAGAGGCAATATATTTTCACCATCAGATATAGCGATAAACGAAGCTTCCTCTCCTTGTAGAAAATCCTCTATTACAATTTGATTTCCAGCATCTCCAAAAGCATGTTCAACCATAATAGAATCAATGGCTTTTTCAGCTTCATTTTTATTATTACAAATTATCACACCCTTTCCTGCAGCGATTCCATCAGCTTTTACAACAACAGGAAAATCTTTTTTATCAAGATATGCTTTTGCTTTATGCGGGTTGTTGAAAATTTCAGCCTTAGCAGTTGGAATATTATGTCTAATGCAAAACTCTTTCATGTATGATTTAGATCCTTCAAGCTGGCTCGCCTGTTTTGTAGGACCAAAAATCTTTAACCTGTTTTTTAAAAACAGATCCGTGATTCCCATTGTCAAAGGCTGCTCCGGTCCAACGATTGTTAAATCAATTTTATTTTGTTTTGCAAATTCAAGAAGGTCATTAATATCGTCTGATTTAATCGACACACAGATTGCGTCCTCTGATATTCCTGCATTGCCCGGCGCACAATATATTTTATCAATCTTTGATGAAGACTTAAGCTTCCATACCAAAGCATGTTCCCTTCCGCCTCCACCTATAACAAGAATATTCATCGCAAACCCCTGTAAATTAACTTCTGTTCTATTAACTCAAAATCAATTTCTCAAGAATAATTCTATTAGGCACTCTACTGGATTTCAGTTCCCTGTCACACTCGGATAAATCACTAAATTTATGTTTAAGTTGTTCCAATGAATAGTTTTTAGCCTGAGCCATATAATTTTTTACAAAATACGGATTAACACCAAGATAACTTGCCACTTCTGGTCTAGAGCCAAGTTTTTCAACCTCTTTTGCCCGAATCAATATTCTGTAATGTCGAGCTATCATATTTAATATCATAATAGGAGATGTGCCATAATCAACAAGGTTGGCAAGAATTGAAATAGCCTTTTTTTTATTATTTAAACCAATTGCATCAGTAAGCTCAAACACTGACCGCTGCGTAGTCTCAGCAACAGCCTCCTCAATATCAGCTAAATCGATTATTTGCTTATTGCCTATGTATAAAATAACCCGTTCAATAGACTGCATTAACTGGCCCAGATCAGAACCTACGACATCAGAAAGATAAGCTGCTGCATCATGAGCTATTTGTTTTTCTAAACGATGCACCTCCATATTAATCCACGAAGGAATTTGATTTGAATATAGAGATTTGCATTCAACAACACATGCGAAATCTTTTTTATTAAGTGTTTGAAGAAACTTTCCGCGTCCGTCAAGTTTAGTTGCTGAAAAAATAACAAATGGGGAATTTTTATTAGTTCCAAGAATCGGCAAGATATCTTCAAGTTTGGTTTTGTTAATCTTGTCAGCATCTCTTACAAGAATGATGTTTTTTTGACCAAACATAGGCACAGAAGAAAGCATATCCTTAAATGAACCTGAAGAGAATCCTTTGTCATCAATAACTGTTCTCGAAAATTCATTTGAATTATTGCCCAAAATCTTTTGCTCAATATTTTTGATTGCGCTCTGAACCAGATAAGCCTCTGCTCCAACAACAACATACACATCCCTTATTGTATTTGCTTTTAGCTCCCTATCAAGTTGTAAAAAATCTATTTTTGCCATCGTAATACTTTCCCCCTCCCCAACCCTCCCCACAGGTGGGAGGGAAAGGAGGTTTTGAAACAAATCCTACACTACAATATTCACAAGTTTCTTTGGAACATAAATAATCTTTTTAATTTCTTTTCCAGATATATACACAGCAACTTTATCTGTTTGCTGGGCTAATTTTTTAA
The DNA here is from genome assembly GCA_964561745.1 of uncultured Pseudobdellovibrionaceae bacterium. Taxonomy (GTDB): domain Bacteria; phylum UBA10199; class UBA10199; order 2-02-FULL-44-16; family DYJF01; genus CAZLRI01. Next base: position 2,761 of record CAZLRI010000220.1, read on the forward strand.
TTTCATCATCTGAAGAATCAGCATTTACAGACATTGCATCTCGAAGCTTACCATTAACTTGCACGGCTATTTTAATAGTATCTTCCTTAAGATACTCTGAATTATAAACTAGCCATTTTTCCTGAACAGTGAACCCATTATTGCCAATCGACTCCCAGATTTCATCAGAAATATGTGGCACTAATGGTGCTAAAACAAGTATCAGCGTTTCTATAGCCTCTTTTGTAATTTGCTTTGTATCTATCTGATAAAGAAAATTAACATACTCCATTATTGCTGATATGGCTGTATTAAAATGATACCTGTTTAAATCCTCAGATACTTTCTTAATTGTTTTATGCTGAAACCGTAGCAATTCATCAGAAGCTTTTTCTTCATGGCTTTCCTGCTTCCATACATCTATCAATCTCCATATCCTGAACAAAAAACGGTGCATGCCTTCTATTCCCTGATCATTCCAATCAAGATCTTTTTCAGGTGGCGCAGCAAAAAGGCTAAAGAGACGAACTGTATCTGCACCATATTTTTCGATCATGGAATCACAGGTAACTATATTGCCTTTGGATTTGCTCATCTTAAATCCGTCTTTTATGACCATGCCCTGTGTTAACAGGTTTAAAACCGGCTCATCAATATCCACAATCTTCAGATCTCTCAAAACCTTTGTAAAAAATCTACAATACATCAAATGCCCTACAGCATGTTCAATGCCGCCAATATACTGATCTACAGGCAACCAGTATTCTGTTTTGCCTTTATCCAAAGGACCTTTTGTATAATCAGAACACGCATAACGAAACATATACCATGATGATTCCACAAAAGTATCCATAGTGTCGGTCTCTCTTTTTGCCTTAGCCTTACACTTTGGACATTTAACATTAACAAAAGATTCTACCTTTGCCAGAGGAGATCCGCCTTCACCAGTAAACTGGGCGTTTTCAGGCAATATCACAGGAAGATCTTCTTCAGGGACCGGAAGAGTTCCACATTTTTCGCAATATATAACTGGAATTGGAGTGCCCCAGTATCTCTGTCTGGATAAACACCAGTCTTTTAATTTATAGTTGATTGCCTTTTTCCCAATTCCTTTTTGTTCTAAAAATTCGGTTATTTTATCGATAGCATCGCAGCTCATCATGCCAGTAAACTGTGCTGAATTTGTCAACACTCCTTCATCTTCAAAAGCCTTATCCATTGTTCTTTCATCAAGAGAGCTGTCTTTAGGATGAATAACCACTTTAAGCGGCAAATTGTATTTTTTCGCAAATTCAAAATCTCTCTGATCATGCGTAGGAACAGCCATAACAGCGCCTGTACCATATTCAGCCAGAACAAAATTGGCAACATAGATTGGCATTTTGTCGTTGGTTACAGGATTGATGCAATAAGCACCAGTGAACACGCCATCTTTTTCATATCTACCTTCAAGCCGAGCAGTATGATCGATCTTCGAAGTTTTCTCTATAAATTTATCAACTTTATTCTGATATTCTGTTCCATTAGTTAAAATTTTAACCAGAGGATGTTCGCAGGAGAGGCTCATAAATGTTGCGCCGTAAAGAGTATCTGGGCGGGTAGTAAATATTTCTATCTTCTCTTTTCTTTCAGCTATTTCAAAATTTATCATTGCACCAGAGCTTTTACCTATCCATTCGCGTTGCATTATCTTTACACGTTCAGGCCAGCCTTGCAGCTTATCATCAACATCTTTGAGCAACTCTTCTGCATATTCTGTAATTTTAAAAAACCACTGTGACATCTTCTGCTGTTTTACTATTGAACTGCATCTCCAACAATTTCCATCTTCTACTTGTTCATTAGCCAAAACCGTATTGCATTTCGGACACCAATTAACCATTGATGTTCTTTTGTAAGCCATCCCTTTTTCAAACATCTTTGTGAATATCAGTTGTTCCCATTTATAATATGAGGGATCGCAAGTTGCGAACTCACGCGTCCAATCATATGACGTGCCGATATTTTTTAACTGACCTCTCATGTAATCAATATTGCTTTTG
>CAZLRI010000221.1:0-4757 GCA_964561745.1 uncultured Pseudobdellovibrionaceae bacterium
TCGCACTCCTCTTGCAACTCTGCAAAAGAGTCGCTGTAATTTTGACATATTTTAAATCAGAAATCGGGGTCAGACCTCGAAAACAGAATTAACTCTAATACACAATCTCTCTCTTTTCCCCTTTCTGCTCATTCTTTCTCCCACACTCCTCCTATTGAAATTCTACTCCATCTCTGTTATTTTTTACCTAATCTTGTATAGAGTGGTTTGATAAAAGTTTTGGTAATAATTTTTCAATTACCTCTATAAATTATTTGGCTTCATTTAGTGTTTCTCCTGCCTCTTCCTTGGTAAAACTTTTGGTTCTCTACCTTTTTAAGGCAATTCCTGTAAAGTCAAGAAACTCCTCGGCTAATTTCAACAGCTCATTAGCATCTTCTGGTTCTTCATCCAAAAACCCATATCTGAATTCAACTGCATAAGGTGTAAGGTCAGAAAATCTTTCAACATAGTCTGGAAGTTGTATCTTATTTGCTAAACAAAGTTCTGTTAAATTTTCAATATCATGTGTTTTGTGGAAAATTATACCCTTATGTGACAGAATTGCTTTTAGAGCCTTTTCTACAATCTGTTGCATATGAAATAGAACAAACTCTGTTCTCACTTCTTCATCATTTATTACCTTTTTGATAAGCACCAACTCTGCTTTGGCTAAACTCAAAAGTTGTTCATGCTCTTTCATATATAATTGCTCCTTTTTCTCCGGCTTCTGCGAATACAGAGTTAATCCATTCTTTACCGTAAAACTCAAATTCCTTCGGAGTGGTAACAATTATATCAAAAGATTTTTTAAGGCCTCGCAGTATTTTTCGTATTCTAACAGCTTCTTTCCTTTTAGACTTAACATCTTCTTTAATTATCAGTAAATCTACATCACTATCTATTCTGGGCTTTCCATAGCCATATGACCCAAATAAAATTATCTTTTCTGGTTGAAAATAATCAACAATTCTATTCTTTATTTCTTGAATTACTTTTTCGGTGATCTCACTCATTTCCAAAACCACCTCCTTGAGCCACCTTGAATTTGCTCTAACATCTGTGGTACCCAATGTTCTGTGATTACCCCAGCCCTCAATAACATCAGCCTTTCTTTTCCATTTTATAGTTGCCTCTTTGAAAACAGCATTAGGTATATAAATTTCATCAAAAAGCTCATCCAATTACCAGTTTTTAACATAATGACATTATAGCACAATATTAATAATTACTCAAGTTGTTTTTTCTTAGTTCCTTAAAACAATATTGTTATTCTTTTTGCTGCTGTCCCGTCTCCATAGTAGTTGGAATAAATTGCAGGTGAGATTGAGCTTAAGGCACCTTCAATAATCTTTTCCCTACTTGCCCCTACCAAAATATTCCACCCGCTTTCCACTGTTTCTACCCACTCAGTCTCATCACGCAAGGTAATACACGGCACCTGAAACCAATAAGCCTCCTTCTGCACACCTCCAGAATCGGTGAGAATCGTTTTTGCATTTTTCTCCAACATGAGCATATCAAGATAAGAAACTGGATCGATCAGCAACAGGTTAGGGTAGGTATTTCTATCGAATGTACCAAGTTGCTTACGCGTTCGAGGATGAACAGAAAACACTACTGTCATGCCTGCCTCAGATAGATCGACAAAAGCGGACAGGATATTGTTGAGGTTCTCAGGACTCTGGTCAGTATTTTCAGCTCGATGCACGGTGGCTAACAGATATTCTTTGGGACGCAACCTTAATTGTTCAACAATCGTTGATTTCCTCTCAGCGATTTGGATATTGTGCAAAAAGGGGCATCGTACATTACATCGCCTGATAGATGTACACCATTGGTAATTCCTTCCTGTGCCAAGTTTTTAACCGCCGTCTTAGTAGGACAGAAAAGTAAGGTTGAGATGTGATCGGTTAAAACACGATTAATCTCCTCTGGCATTCGCCGATTAAAACTACGAAGCCCTGCTTCAGCATGAGCTACCGGAATATGTAGCTTTGCTGCTGTCAGAGCACCAGCCAGTATGGAGTTGGTATCACCATAGACCAGAACCATATCAGGGTTTTCAGCAAGGAGGACTTTTTCGATCTCCTCCAGCATCCTTCCTGTCTGTCTGCCGTGAGTTCCAGAGCCTATTCCTAAATTATAATCTGGCTCAGGGATACTCAACTCTTCAAAGAAGACCTTACTCATCTCATCATCATAATGTTGACCTGTATGGACAAGCACCTCTTTATGGCTTTTTCGCAATTCATGAGAAACCGGAGCTGCCTTTATAAACTGTGGACGAGCACCAACAACTGTAACAATTTTCATCCTAAAAATTTCCTTATTTCATCTTTTTTTGTGTAACTCTTTCCACTTGATTTTGTTTAGTTTTCAAGTGCTCCTAATTAACTCACTTCTGAAGGATATCTAAATCTACTTTATCCTGCTTACGGTTCGATATCTCCTTATTTTTTATCAATTCATCTCTGCTTATAAAGAAGGCTTCTTCTTTCCCATAGGTTCCTGTCTGCTTCTTTTCACATACCTCTTGGAAGTTACAACCATTAATTGAGGTGATGATGTCTACCCTTATTGGTTCATATCCCAATTGGATAATCATACCTTTTTGACTAAAATCCTCTTCTTTTAAGCCCAAGCTTTGGAATCCAAATTCATTAAGAGCCTTGACAATTCTTCTCCCATTATCAATCTCAGGCTCTACTAAAATATCCATATCTTTTGTATATCTTGGTCTGGCATAGAAAGCAACTGCATATGCCCCAACAATACAATATCTTACCTTGTGTTTATTTAATAATCTTAATAGATCTTCGTAGTCCTTCTCTACCTTCATTGCCTATGTCCTTCTTTAGTTTGAAATGAATCTCCCTTAAAAGTTGCATTGTCTCTAACCTTTCACAGGGAGTCATCTCGCGATAGTAATTATCATCAACTCTTTCCGCCTCATCAAATGAATCTGTTTTATTTACCCATATTTTTTTCATCATAAGACTCCTGTCTTCCATTAGAAACGATCATCTCTATTTTGCCATCTTTTTTCACATACTTCCTTTCGCATCGAACACATATTGCCTTATCATCATCAAAACCTAACTTCTCTCCGCACCAGCACATCCAGCCAGTAATTTTTGCTGGATTTCCTATAACAAGGGCATAGGATGGGACATCTTTGGTTACCACGGCTCCTGCTCCAACAAAGGCGTATTCGTTGATGGTTATTCCACAGACAATAGTAGCATTAGCTCCAATGGTGCTCCCTCTCTTTACTCGTGTTTCCCTGTATTCGCTTTTGCGAGAGACATGACTTCTGGGAGTAGTAACATTGGTAAAGACCATAGATGGTCCACAAAAGACATCATCTTCTAATATTACTCCTGCATAGACAGAGACATTGTTCTGCACCTTGACATTATTCCCTAAAGATGCACCATCAGAGATAACTACATTCTGACCGATATTACAATTCTTCCCAATCTTTGCCCCTTTAAGAATATGGCAGTAATGCCATATTTTAGTGCCTTCCCCGATTTCGCAAGGCACATCAATATTTGCCGTAGGATGGACATAATATTTTTGAGTCTGAACTTCCTGAAGAGTTACAGGCTGCCCATTCTTTTCCAGAGAGGTTTGAGCAGCAGCTAATACCTTTAATACCTGAACCCCTTTATTTCCATTAGTCCTTGGCTGCTCTCCAGTCTTTATACAGGCAAGGAAATGAGAACATTCCTCCTTCAAAGGCTCTTTCATCTCAAAGGGTATTGACTGGGCATTCTCCTTTTTAGATACCGGTATTCTATCAACCCACTCAATCTTATGCGGATAAAGCAGTAGTTTGTCTTCCTTAGCCGTGTCGTCAAAGACAGCCATCTTTTTATCCCCAATAACAATGAGCTTTTGCTCTTTATACGGATGAAGCCATGAAACAAAGATGTGTGTCTTGACCCCACTCTTAAAGGATAGATTTGTAACTGTAATATCAGCAATTTCATGGTGGAGATAGTTGCCTCCATGGGCTGAGACATTGACAGGCATTTCATTGAGTAGGAGTAAAATAACACTGATATCATGTGGAGCAAAACTCCAAAGAATATTCTCTTCCCTGCGAATTTTCCCTAAATTCAGGTGAGACGAATAGATGTAATTTATCTTACCGAGTTCCCCTTTATCTGTTAATTCTTTAAGTTTTAGAATAGCCGAATGATATTCTAAGATATGACCTACCATTAAAATTCTTTTGTTTTTTCGAGCCAGTTCTACCAGTTCTTTCCCTTCTTCCACTCTAAGAGATAGTGGTTTTTCGCAGAAGACATTTTTACCTGCTATTAATGCCTCTTTGACCAATTGATAATGAAACTCAGCTGGCACAGCAATCACCACAACATCAACCTCATCATTATTTAGCACTTCTGTAAAATTTAAGAATACCTTTGTATCAGGATACTCACTTTTTACCATTTCAAGCTTATCTGCATCTGTATCACAAACACCATAGAGAGCATCAAGCTCCCTAAAATTTCGCACCAAATTCTTTCCCCAATAATCCAGTTCCAATTACCACAACATTAGACATTTACTTATACCTCTATTTTACTATTTTACATAAACAGGATCAGGGGGTCAGAGGGGATCAGGGTCAGATATTGAAAGCAGAATTAACTCTAACACCCCATTTCTACTCATTACCTTATCTTTCTCTACTCCAATCGTCTACAATCCTCCCAATATCCTCACAGCCTCATCTTCCGAAATCCCACTGGCTATCATTTTCT
>CAZLRI010000222.1:0-4740 GCA_964561745.1 uncultured Pseudobdellovibrionaceae bacterium
AAATCCAGATGGCTCTGATGGATGGCTCACTGATTTTGTATGGCAGATGAGCGACAATGGTAAAGTTTGGAAGGATATTCCTGACACAGGTATCTCAGGAAATGATACATTTCGTAACATAATAGATATTGCCCCGGTTTCTACGCGTTTTGTGCGACTCTTTATAAAGAAGTGGCATGGTTATGCAGCACAGATCAATGCTATTGTGCTTTATTCACCGGGAATGCCTGCTGTGCCTGAAACACCTGAAGGAGATTATGTCCTTATCGTAGGTGATCAGATGAACGGATTTACGTTCACAGAGCTTTCTGATTTTGTTAAAGCTCAAGGCCTTTCGCTCGATACCCTTGTTGTTCCTCATCATGAGGTTTCGCTAGCAATGGTGAAACAACTCAAGAAAAAACCAATTGCAATAATTTTCAGCGGCAATAATGCAGACTACCAGAATTTGCCTATGTTTGAATATAACGGAGTCTATGAACTAATTCGCGAATCTGATATTCCTATTCTTGGAATTTGTTGTGGTCATCAACAACTTGCGATGGCGTATGGCTACACATTTGCTCGTTCCATGGGGTGGGAGGATATCAGCGCAATGGAAACAGAGGCACAACGCACGAAAATATCGATCGAAAAAAAAGATCCGGTCTTGGATGGAATAAAAGATCCATTTGTTGGTGTTGAGATACATGGATGGGCGGTAGCAAATCTTGCAGGTCAATATGATGTCCTTGCCAAATCAAGCTACATTCAGGCGATCAAGTCTAAAGATCGTCCTGTTTACGGTGAACAGTTTCATACTGAGATAGAGGTTCCTTATAACCAAGGAAAACCTTATCTCGTCAATTTCCTTAAAATTGCAAAGGAGGCACAATGATGAATGAAAAAAAACGTTACTTAAGTGTATTTGTGCTGGCAATGATGAACGTTGCTGTAGTCATGAGTCTAAGAGGTCTTCCTATTATGGCAAAGGAAGGTCTTGCGATGATATTTTTTCTCTTGTTTGCTTCTTTGCTTTTTCTTGTCCCTGTGTCTCTTGTTTCAGCAGAGCTTGCAACAGGGTGGCCGGAGGACGGAGGGGTTTACCGCTGGGTCAGCGAGGTTTTTGGTTCCAAGTGGGGTTTTGTGGCTATATGGCTTCAGTGGATTCAAAACGTGATTTGGTATCCTACGGTTCTTGCGTTTGCTGCTGGTGCGATATCATACATGCTTGTAGATCCAATTCTTGCAGAAAATAAATTATTTAATGTCATTATAATTCTCATTGTTTACTGGGGCGCTACATTCATCAACTTTCGAGGAATGAAAGCATCAGGATGGCTCACAACCGCAGGTGTATTGGGAGGAACTATCATTCCCGGTCTTCTCATAATTGCACTAGGGTTTATCTGGTATATTACAGGTAAACCAATAGCTTTTGAGTCAACAAGCCACTCTTTTGTTCCTGACTTCAGTAATTTTGACAACATTGCTTTTCTTGCTGGCGTGGTGCTTCTCTTTGCTGGAATGGAAGTTGGCGCAGTTCATGTTATGGACCTCAAAAATCCAAAAACCCAGTTCCCAAAATCAGTATTTTTTGCAATGTTTATAATTATTGCAATTTTCACTTTAGGATCTTTTGCGATTGCAGCGGTTTTGCCGGAAAGCCAGATCAACTTAAATGCAGGTTTGTTGCAGGCTTTCAGTGATATGCTCTCTGCTTTTGGAATCCACTGGATGCTTCCGTTTCTGGGTTTTCTAGCAGCCTTTGGTGCGGTTGGCGGTGTCACTGCATGGGTCGCTGGTCCATCCAAGGGACTTCTTGCAACTGCAAAAAATGGGGATCTGCCGCCTTTTCTTCAACACGTTAATAAAAATGGCATACAGACTCATATTTTATGGGTACAGGGAATTATCGTAACAGTGATAACCCTTGTTTATCTGTTGATGCCAAATGTGAACAGTGCGTATTTTTTACTGACAGCGCTCACAGCTATTCTTTATCTCGTTATGTATGTTTTTCTTTACCTTGCTGCTATTGTTCTTAAATTTAAAAAGCCTGATGTTGAAAGAAGCTACAATGTGCCGGGTGGCAAAATAGGAATGGTTATAGTAGCAGGGGGGGGCATGCTGGCTGCAATATTTGCTATTATTGTGGGATTTTATCCTCCGTCACAGTTAACTGTTGGAAGCAATGCATTTTATATTATCTTTTTGCTCATTGGTTCGCTGGTATTTGTGCTTGCACCGCTTTTAATTCATCGATTTAGGAAAAAATCTTGGATGCCGCAAAATAGTGATAGATAAAAAATTCGAACTAAAAAAAGGAGGCTTGAATGTTACACAAAAAACATAACTTAAAGAAGATGGATGATATGGAGAGGATGCTTTCGCCGACTTTTGGATCGCGCGCTTTGGAGGAAACTGTTCCTCGCTATGAATTGCCAAAAGGCGAGATGCTTCCGCGCAATGCATATCAGATTGTACATGACGAACTTATGCTTGATGGTAATGCAAGGCTTAATCTTGCGACATTTGTGACTACATGGATGGAGCCTGAAGCCGAGCGTTTAATGTCAGAGACATTTGATAAAAATATGATCGATAAAGATGAATATCCACAGACAGCTGAGCTCGAAAAGAGGTGTGTAAACATTCTGTCAAATTTATATCATGCGCCAGCAGATGGAAATGCATGTGGTTGTTCTACAACTGGTTCCAGTGAAGCAGCAATGTTAGGGGGGCTTGCACTTAAATGGAAGTGGAGAGAGAGGATGCGCGCCAAAGGCAAACCTACTGACAAACCAAATCTTGTTATGGGGATCAATGTGCAGGTTTGTTGGGAAAAATTTTGTCGGTATTGGGATGTGGAACCACGATTAATTCCAATGGCTGAGGGGCGTTACTGCATCAATGCTAAGGCATCGCGGTTGGCTTGTTCCAGCATATACTATGCCTGAGAATTGCGCTGATCTGGCAGTGCTTAGAATAGTTGTTAAAGAAGGGTTTAGTCGTGATATGGCAAATCTTTTACTTGAAGATATTGACCGCATACTCAAACACTTTGAATCCCAGCCTGAGCGAAAGATGTATCAGGCAAAAGGAAGCGGAAAGCTGCGTTGCTAATTTTGTAGTGTGTTATGTTTGCGCAGGCTTCAGCCAAAGGCTGAAGCCGCCTCTGGCGGAAAAGCCTTAAGGCTACCACGTGCGTGCATTGAGCAAGCTAAAGATTAACATTTTTGAAATTAAGGGGATGATTAGTTGCTTGTAGCTATTGCTGCGATGACAGCAGCACCTATTCCAGAGCCGTCTTTTGCCATTTCAAGTGTTATGTTTTTCGATTGTTTTTTGAAAAGCTCATTGAACACATTCTTTATGTTAGATTCAAATCCCGGATATTTTTCAAATAGAGCTCCATCAATGCCAATTGTATGAGTTTTTTTTAATTCAGGATCCATCCATGTTATGACTGCTGCGATTGCAGCACCAGCAACACGCGCCGCTCTGAGGGAAACTATCTCACATATTTTTTTTAAGATCTTCATGTCTTGTCGGGTAAGACCTTTTATGAAAGATTTTCCTGATGCAATAGCTGACATCTCCTCTGTTCTAAAGGAATATGGTTTTAAGAAAATAGGAAGGGTAGAGTTGCTAAGAATAAGTCCTTTAGATGCCATGTTTAAAACTATTCTTCGGGTTAATTCACCCAGATACATGCCTGAGACTGTTTTTTCAAGATATTGGTGACCTTTGTTTTGAGAATTTTTATCCAGTTCTTTATCATATTGGTTGAGGCGTAGTTTGGAAAAATTACCCCATTCCATGTTTATTATCATCTCTCCTTTAATTTTAGGTTTTGTAATCTTGGTGATTTTAGCAGCTTTTTCCAGATAACAGGCATTGGTCCCAGTGCCTAAGATAAGCCCCATGTCGCAGAAGCGGTTAGTATAACTTTTTGCAACAAGCGTTCCTACTGTGTCATTTGCTAGTGCCGTAACCATGATTGATTTTAATCCAGCTCTTTTAAAAGCAGCTAAAAGTAACGCAACAACGTCTTTTCCTTTGACGCCGATAGTATTAAACCCTTTTGTCCATTTGATCAATTTACCAGAATCTATGCTTGTTTGTTCCACTGGAAATGAAAAAGTAAAGCCAAGACTATAATGTTTATTTTTAGCTAAACTATTTTGAATCAGAAACTTTTGAACACACTGTGCGATAAAATCAAAGAGGGGATCTCTTTTGCCAGTCATTAGTTCTTTTTTGATAACAAACTTACTGACTGCGGCAATAGTTATTTTCCCTTTTCCATCAAGATCAACTGCTAAGACGCGTAAATTTGTTCCGCCAAGGTCAAGCGCCAGATATCTTCCTTTTTCAACACCTTTTGCCCTGCCTACAAAGGAAGGAATCATTTTAAGGGAACTCTTTTTGCCAGAAAGTCCCAGCTTCATTTCATCGTGAAAGTTGTTGATGATCTCATTGAGGTCGCTGAATGTAACAGCAAAGGTCTTTTCAAGAATCGATATAAACTTGCTAGGCATGATTCTCTTTGTAAAGGTATAAGCACAAAATTTCAACAGATAATTTCATCAAACCATAGGTAAAAGATATGGTAGCTGTGTAGTAGGGCTTTTTGGGCAGCTCTACGACTGAAGAATCATTAGAACGATCATGCTTATTGTGGCAAGCAAAAGCCCCACAGTGAGCAATATTTTATGTTGTCTTTTCATATAATCTTTAAATTAAATACTGATGATA
>CAZLRI010000223.1:0-4729 GCA_964561745.1 uncultured Pseudobdellovibrionaceae bacterium
TATTTTGCTTTATCTTGCGGGGAAATTTGTTCTGGCTCAGGTTGTTGTTGGGCTGTATTAACCTCTGTTTTTCTCTTCTTTTGATAGATTATCTCGCCGGGTTTTATAAAACCAAGTTCTTTTCTTATAACAAATTCTAGTATTTTTGGATCATTGAGTTGATTTTTTGTCTTGGATAATTTTTCAATACTCAGTTGTAAGCTGTGTTGTTGCGCGGTTAGATCTTTTTTCATGTAAAGCAGTTTGTTAAGATGAAGAACTCCTTGATCGCCTAATACCAATAGAATTAAAAAAATGAAAACACCAAATATTATTATTATTCTTAGCGGAGAAAGGATTGCTTTTAACTTTTTAATGACCAATCTCATATGGATACAATACTACTCTAAATGCAGATTAATGTTTAACAAAAAATTTTATTTGAAAAAATCTTTTTGAATTCGTTCCTTTTGAATAATTCCAAAATGAGAATATGCCAAGGGTGTTGCAATTCTTCCCCGCTGTGTTCTGTTTATAAAACCGCACTGGATTAAATATGGTTCATATACATCTTCGATGGTTTCTTTTTCTTCATTAACAGCTGAGGATATGGTTTCAACTCCAACAGGTCCGCCCTGAAATTTTTCAATTATTGTAAGAAGGATCTTTCTATCCATCATCTCAAAACCCTTTTCATCAACATCTAACATATTAAGAGCATCGCAAGCTACAGGTTGGCTAATTATTCCATCTGCTTTTACCTGCGCGAAATCCCTAACACGCCGTAATAAGCGGTTTGTTATTCTTGGAGTGCCTCTGGACCTTAAAGCTATTTCATATGCACCCTCTTTGGTTATTGGAACTGACAGTAGGGTTGCAGATCTTAGAACTATCTTTATAAGGTCATCAGGTGAATAGTGTTCCATATGGGCTGCAACTCCAAAACGATCCCTGAGTGGTGAAGTAAGAAGTCCGCTTCTGGTAGTGGCTCCAATTAATGTAAATCTTGGCAAATCAAGTTTAATAGTCTTTGCTGAAGGTCCTTGTCCAACAATAATATCTAATTTAAAATCCTCCATTGCCGGATATAGTATCTCTTCGATAACGCGATTGAGCCTGTGGATTTCATCAATAAACAGGACGTCTTTTTCATTTAAATTAGTAAGTATTGCTGCCAGATCACCTGGGCGCTCAAGGACAGGACCGGAAGTTGAAGTTATCTGCACTCCAAGTTCGTTAGCTATTATATAGCCAAGGGTTGTTTTTCCAAGACCAGGAGGTCCTGAAAAAAGTACATGATCCAAATGTTCGCCTCGTTGTTTCGCAGCTTCTATAAATATATTCAGGCGATCCTTGATTGTTTTTTGACCTACGAATTCCTTAAGAGATTTTGGGCGTAAAGACGCGTCGTACTGCTTTTCTTCGGTGTTCTCAGGAAAAGGTGTTAAAGAATTCTCTGTCATCTTTTGGTCATCTCCTTTAGAGTTTCCCGTATAGCAGTTTCTATTGTTGTGTTTTCATCCCACGAGAGATTTTTTAATACTCGTTCAGCTGTGGTTTTTTGATAACCTAAATTTGTCAATGCAGACAGAATGTCTTCATGAAATCTGTTAGCTTTATTGATTGGGAATGATTCAAAGTGTTTTATTTTATCCTGAATTTTATCTTTAAGCTCAATTATTATTCGTTCAGCTGTTTTTTTCCCTACACCTGGAATTGATTGAAGGCATGTGACATTGCCAGTAACTATTGCATTTATGAGTTCGTTAGTAGGTATTCCGGATAATATTGTGAGCGCCATTTTAGGACCTACTCCTGAAATATTAATAAACTTTTGAAACATCTCTTTTTCATGAATTGTGGTAAAGCCGAATAAAGCTAGCTGATCCTCTCTTATATGAGTGTGGGTGTGGATTGTTACCTTTTCTCCGGTTTCTGGTAAATTTGAGAATGATGTTAGAGATACCATTACTCTATATCCAACTCCGCCAATGTCTATTATTAAATATTGGGGTGATTTATATGCTAATATGCCGGTAAGTTGAGCAATCATGTTTTGAGTAGGATTAAAATTGTAAAATAGAAAAAATTTATTTTATAACAATACGAATTTTTAATTTTTATTAGCATTAATCATGCACTGCATTTTAGAAGAGTGCAAGTGGCAAATAGCTACAGCTAAAGCATCAGAAGCATCTTCAGCCGCAACTTCAGGTAATTTCAAGTGGTGTTTGATCATTATCTGTACTTGTTGTTTGGTTGCATTCCCAATGCCAACAATGGCGCTTTTTACCTGTGATGGAGTGTATTCGGCTATTTCAATATTTGCTGTGGTAGCAGCTAACATAGCAATTCCACGAACATGTCCTAATTTCATGGCGCTTTTTATATTTTTAGCTACAAATATATCTTCAAGAGCAATAACGTCTGGTTTGAATTTATCAATAAGTAAAATTATTTCTTTATATATGCTGTAAAGTCTGTGGGCAAATATCAGATTTGCTTTTGGTTTAATAACGCCGTTATCAATGTGGATCAGGTTGGATTTATGCTTCTCAACAATGCCGTAGCCGGTTATTCTGCTGCCAGGATCTATGCCAAATGCTCTCATAATTAATAGTCGTTGGTCGTTAGTAAACCATCGAATAATGACTACTCTTAAGAAGCGAGTTCTTCAATGAGTTTTGAATCAATATCAAAGTTTGCGTAAACATTCTGGGAATCATCATGATCTTCAAGCGCATCCATCAATTTTAACATCTTTTCAGCAGCATTTCGGTCAAGTTTTACAGTGCTTTGAGGCACCATCTGTATAGAGGCTTCGTCAGGTTTTAAGTTGTTTGCAATGCATGTCTCTCTGATTTTTTCAAAAGTAATTGGGTCTGTGATTACAGATAGGAGATCGTCTTCATCAATAATGTCCTCTGCTCCTGCTTCAAGGGCTATATTCATAAGAGCTTCTTCATCCAGATTGCCTTTGTTAAAGGTTAAGACACCCTGTTTTTTAAACATCCATGCTACGCAGCCGGATTCGCCAAGGTTGCCACCCATTTTTGAGAAGAGATGGCGCATTTCAGCAACTGTTCTGTTTCTGTTGTCTGTGAGAGTTTCTACAAGAATTGCTACACCGCTCGGACCGTAGCCTTCAAAGACAATTTCTTCATACTCAATTCCTGCGAGCTCCCCGGTGCCTTTTTTGATTGCTCTTTGAATGTTGTCGTTAGGCATGTTAGAGGTGCGTGCTTTATCGACAACAGTCCTAAGGCGGGCGTTGCCATTGATATCACTACCCCCGATGCGTGCGGCAACTGTGATTTCTTTGATAAGTTTCGAAAAGAGTTTTCCTCTTTTGGCATCAGCTGCTCCTTTCTTATGTTTAATTGTAGCCCATTTTGAATGACCTGACATTTTTCCTCCGTCACATGAAATAATAAACTAGAATGTTTAATGTTTTCAATGGGTTAGAAAAACAACCCATTTCTGGACTATATCTAGCACAAAATCTGGAAAAGACAAGCATAATTAAGGACGTAGCAAATTCTTAAATTCAAATGGATCTGTGCATCTTCTGAATGCTTCTTCTTTATCAATTTTGCTTGATTTTACCAAAGAAGCTAAAGATTGGTCCATTGTAACCATTTGAGTTGATTGTTGTCCCATTTGTAATTCAGCAAAAATCTGATGCGTTTTCCCTTCTCTTATGAGGTTTCGAATACCTGATGTTGGCAGCATAAGCTCTAAAGCCAGAGTTCTTCCTCCTCCAATACATGGAAGAAGCTGCTGACTTATAACAGCTTCAAGTATAAAAGATAGCTGTGTTCTGACTTGTGATTGCTGATGAGGTGGAAATACATCTATTATTCTGTTGATTGTCTGGACTGCAGTGTTTGTATGAAGAGTTGCAAAGACTAAATGTCCGGTTTCAGCAATAGTTATTGCACTTTGAATAGTCTCCAGATCTCTCATTTCACCAATAAGCACAACATCAGGGTCTTGTCTTAAAATGTATTTCAGAGCCCTGTTAAAACTTAGTGTATCGCTGTTTACTTCTCTTTGGTTAATGGTGCTCTTTTTCTGCTCATATATATATTCAATAGGATCTTCTATGGTTATGATGTGGTCGTGTCTGGTTTGATTAATTGTTTCAAGCAAAGATGCAAGAGTCGTGGATTTTCCGCTTCCGGTTTGACCTGTGACAAGCACTAATCCTCTGGGTTTGTTAATTAGTTGTATAATAGATTCTGGTATACACAATTGTTCAGGCAAAGGTATCTCATAAGGTATGGCGCGAAAAGCGCCTGCCATACTTCCCATTGACCAGAAAATATTGGCACGAATTCTTGTTACTCCTGGAACTGAAAAAGACAGGTCTATCTCCTTTTCTTGTTCAAGTTTTGAAATTTGGTCTGGATTTAGGTTTTCACTGCATAATAGTTTTGTTTCCTCTGCTGTCAGTGGTGTATCTGTAACTGAACGTAGAGTGCCATCAACGCGGATTTGGGGTGGTGTATTTATATTTATATGAAGATCAGATCCTTTTTTTTCCACCATTGTGCGAATAAGTTTTTCTAATGTATGTTTCATAGTAAGACCACAGTTGTTTTTTGTTTAGATTGTATGTATATGTTTAAAATTAAGAAATCAACCATATACATTTAATGAAAATTTTTGAAAAGATGACAGGGTAGATATAGCTCCCGCAAAACAAAATGACCGATTGTAGCAATGGGATGTAGTTTCACACAGAAAG
>CAZLRI010000224.1:0-4725 GCA_964561745.1 uncultured Pseudobdellovibrionaceae bacterium
CAGTCTATTATTAAAGTTTGGATAGCTGAAAGATTGGAAAAGGACGCGGCTTAAACAAAGTAATGACCAGTTTATGATAATGAAAGAAACAGGGGGCAGGCTTTAATAATTAACTTTTGCCTCCCTGACTCCTTTTTGGCAAAGAGGGGGACTTCAAGGAAACTTCCTTCCCATCAATATGGTGGAAATCCGTTGACATTTCTTTATTTCTAAAATTATATCTGTTTCAAATTTTTTACTGAAAGCGAGATCGTAAATGTTGATTCAACATGAGTTTCTTCAGGGAGCGCCTCAACAAATATTATCAAGGGCATATTCGTATTTTAAAACAGGCGCTGTTAAGAGCATTGATGAAAGCGATGATCGTATATTCGCAAGTGTTCAGGGATCGAAAACCAAACCTTACAATGTTCAAATTCAACTTGATGATAATAATTGCCCGCAAATGGCGTGGTGCAACTGTCCTTATGGTAGCCGACGCGGTGATTATTGCAAACATATATATGCTGTTTTAATTTATTATTTCACTCATATCAAAAAAGGGGATGTTGCTCCGACAAATCCGATAATTCAAGAACCAGAGTTTAAGCCAGCTAGTACAGTCATGCTGACTGATAAACAGGGCAGGGATAATAATTTTGTTTCTGTGGTGGAAACCATAGATGCCAATTTATCGCTTAGTCTTTCGCAAACAAAAAGAGATGATGGTAAAAAAGGCAGGCTTGTTTTTGTTATTGAAGACAGTTCTTCTTATTATTCAAGTAAAAGCCATTGGTCGATTCATGCAGCTGCACAGTATTTGAAAAAAAACGGAGAGCCGGGTAGAGTTGAAAAATTTCGTGATTATAAGATCACTGAAAAATTCACAAAAGATGAGTTTGTCTTTTTACACAAACTTATGAACAATAGGGAAGAAAGAGCGCCTCTTTCTTTGCATCTTGGATATTTATTAAAAAAGCAGCTTCCCAATATTTATGTTAATGCGCAGTTTGGCATTATTCCTGCTTCTTTTGAGGAGATTCAGAAGACAGAGATATCATTTCGTATAGCTGGTATTTTAAACAACAGTTATGTGTTTAAACCAGTTTTTAAAGTAATTGGAGAAAAGGGAAATACAATTAAATTATTTTCAAATGATCAGGTTGATTGTGATGGATTTTTGATTTTATCTATTGGAGAGAACGGAGTTGTTTATTATAAAGAAGATGATGAGTTGTTTTATTCTATCTTTAAAACTATTTTTCAAAGATCTCTTACATGGACATTTCCTGATATTAAGAAACTCAAGGAATATTTTAATTCCCGTTATTTGGATAAAGTGAAAATAACCTTTGATGCAACTTCGGTAAAGCTTGTTCATCCTGTCCCAAAGGTGATATTGAATCTGTCAAAGGAATTCAGTTACAATTGTCAGACACGGGCTTATCTTTTCTTTGATTATCTTGGAAGAGAGATATCTCTTATGGATCCGCCAGACCTTCTTATTCTTAACGAAGATGGTGATCATCATCTGCTGGCTCAAAGAAACAAGGAATATGAAAAAAAGATTTGCAAATACTTAAGTACTCTTGATTGTTTTAAGGAACACGGAAAAGCTTATTATAGCTGGCAAGAGGATAGAAAATTTATTTCTTCCCTAGAGCTTAATGACTTTTTAACAAAACACGGATGCGAATTGATTGATAATGGAATCGAGTTAAGAATACACGGACAAAAGGAAAGGCTTAATAAGCGCGGAAAGATTAGTATTGTCGTGAGCTCTAAAATCGACTGGTTTGATGTTAAGGCAGAGTATGTTGATGAAAAAGGTAATAAGGCTGATATTCAGATCAATGAAGCGATGTTGGAAAATGCGGTTGTAAAAACAGGCGGTTCTTTAACGATAATCAACAAGGAGAGTATAGATAAACTACAGAGGTTTATAAAATACGGAATGTCTTCTGACGGCAAACTAAAAATATCCAAATTCAATTTTCACCTTATAGATGAGTTATATCATGAGGTTTCCAATAAAACCGAGTTGAATGTTGCAAAAAATATTTCAGAACAATTAAAGAGTTTTAGCAGCATAGAGAACCAGACCATGCCATTAGGGTTTAATGGAAAACTTAGGGATTATCAATCTGCCGGTTATAACTGGCTTTATTTTTTACGAAAATATAATTTAAGCGGATGTCTGGCAGATGACATGGGACTTGGTAAAACTGTTCAAACGCTGGCTTTTCTACAGTCGCTAAAAGAAAAGGGGAATTTGAAAACTTCATTGATTGTGGTGCCTGTGAATGTGATTGCGAACTGGGAGAGTGAAATAAAATCATTTACGCCAGATATAAAATATCTTTTGCATGTTGGAAGTGGTCGGACAAAATATATTGAAAACTTGAAAAATTTTGAATTAATAATAGTGAGTTATCAAACTTTACGAAGCGATATAGAGCTTTTTGAAAAAATAAATTATGATTACCTAATTCTTGATGAATCACAAAATATAAAAAACTTTAATTCCCTAACGCACAAAGCTGTAAAGATACTGAAATCAACATACCGTCTTTCACTTACAGGAACGCCGGTAGAGAATAACACGCTTGAGCTGTGGTCTCAGATGGAATTTTTGGTGCCAAGTCTTTTGGGTACTGCAAGGGATTTTAAGAAAAATTATGCAACTCCTATTGAGGTATATAAAGATGAAGAAGTAACCAACAGGTTAAAGAAGACAATCTTTCCGTTTATTTTAAGAAGGAAAAAAGAGGATGTTGCAAAAGATCTTCCGAAAAAATCAGAGCTGACTCTTTATTCGGAGATGGGGCATAAACAGTCTGAAATTTATGAACAATATAAAGAGTTTTATAAGCAACAGATCATAAAAAAACTTGAAGAAGAAGGACCTAAAAAAATCGCGATTGAAGTGTTTGCTGCGCTTTTGAAATTACGGCAAGTTGCATTGTTCCCATCTCTTGCGGATAAGAAGTATGAAAATGTTGAATCATGTAAGTTTGAATTATTCAAGGATACGATTGAGGAGATTTTAGAGGAAGGTCATAAAATAGTTGTTTTTTCGCAGTTTGTGGGATCGTTGAAAATTATCGAAAGATATTGTTCCTCTAAAAAGACAAAATTCTCTTATATTGATGGATCTGTTTCTGCTGAAAAACGCAAAGAACAAATAAATAATTTTCAATCTAATGAAGATATTAAATTATTTTTATTGAGCCTGAAAGCAGGAGGTGTCGGCATCAATCTTACGGCAGCCGGATATTCCATTCTTTTTGACCCATGGTGGAATCCTGCAGTAGAGGCGCAGGCAGTTGACAGGATACACAGGATTGGTCAGACAAAAAAAGTTATTGTATATAAGATGATTACAAAGGGGACTGTTGAAGAAAAGATATTGGAACTGCAGGAAAAGAAAAAAGAGCTTGTAAAAAATTTGGTTGCCAACGAGAGCAGTTTCTATAAATCGCTTACTAAAAAGGATATAATTGCTTTGTTTGGTTAAACGATTATCCCCTTGCATGCCATACATTTTTATCCTAAAGAATTGAGCATGTCTTCATTAAGCCTAATCTTTTTTATAACAAGTATAATCATCTTTGGAGGTTCTGTTTTTGCCTTTTTTATTCTTAACAGGAAAAAAGGTGATGACAAAGGTTTGATGGTTTTGCAGCAGCAGATCATTGCGTTTCAGGATCAGATTGCAAAGTCATTTGAAACCAGCCAGAACCGTTTGGATGAACATCTTAAAAACAACATTAATCAAATACAGCAGACTCATAAAACAGTTGGTGAACGTCTTGATGGCGTGTCGCAGGCTGTTGGTGAAAGGCTGGATAATGCCAATAGAAAAGTAAATGAGCTTAGCGAAAAGATGATGAAGGTTGAAGAAGCAACAAGGCGTGTGTTTGAAGTTGGAAAAGATATCGCAGGTTTGCAGCAGATTTTAAGGGCTCCTAAAATAAGAGGAGGAATCGGCGAAGTGTTTCTTAGTGATTTATTGGCTCAGATGTTGCCGCAGGATATATATGAGCTGCAATATATGTTTTTAGATGGCGAGCGTGTGGATGCGGTTGTGAAAACAGCGCATGGTATGGTTCCGATAGATTCAAAGTTTCCTTTGGAAGATTTTCAAAGGGCATTATCTGCTTCAACTGATGAAGAAAAGAGGACAAGCAGAAAGGCGTTTACTGAAGGTGTGAAAAAGCGTGTGAATGAAGCTGCAAAGTATATCAGGCCGGGCGAAGGCACATTTGATTTTGCGCTTATGTATATCCCTGCTGAAAATGTTTATTATGAAATGATCACCAGAAATGAATCTTTGGGAGAGGAACTTTCCCCTGCTAGTTATGCAATGAAGAAAAAGGTAATACCGGTCTCGCCTAATACGTTTTATGCTTATCTAACCACTATATTGCTGGGGCTCAAGGGGATGAAGGTTGAAAAGTTTGTAGCAGAGATTATTACAGAGATGGGAAAGATAAAAACCGATTTTGACAAGTTCAAAGATGATTTTTCCAAGATTGGCAAACATATTGGCAATGCCAACTCATCATATAATAGCGCTGATAAGCGTTTGGGCAGGTTAGACGATCGTTTTACAATGCTTGATAATCCTACAACCAATAAAATAGAAGTCGTAGAAGCAGAACCTCAGGAAGTACTCAATGCTTAACTTTTCGTAACAGGTCAGCGAAATAAATTTCATTTTTGATACGATTTATCTTGACGTTG
>CAZLRI010000225.1:0-4696 GCA_964561745.1 uncultured Pseudobdellovibrionaceae bacterium
ATGATTGGTTCAGGAAGGGCAAGGGGATATCAAATCCGTCAGGCATTTTTCCTCCTAAGGAGCAAGATCGGTCGCAATAGGCTCCATATCACACGTGTAAGATATTGCATAGCCACGAGGTTCGTAGAACAATTCAAGACGTTTCGGACTGCGAGCTCAAAATACGAGAGCGAGTGTAAACCAAACGTTGAAGTGCCGTTATATGGGAAATCAATCCCACAAACCAAAAGGCGTATTCGGCAACAATTCTTAATCCCAATCCAAAGAATATCAATGCTGCATAGATAATGAGGAGCTTCTCTAGTCGCCCCGCTATCCCAACGACACATTCTTGAAGGCCTCCTGCAGATTCGGCCTTAGCCCGAACGTAAGAAGCCATAACGATACCGGAAGAACTAAAAATTGCCCCGAATGGAGAAAGCCAACCACCAATTAATAGACCACCTACGATGATGAATTCAACATAACGATCTACAACATGGTCCAATACTGTACCGAACTTGTTCGTTATGCCTCTTGCCCTTGCCGTGGCACCATCCATCATATCACCAGCAAACATCACGAGAGAAAGTGCAAAACCCCACCAGAACCTTCCTTGAGCAAGCATAAGCCCTGATAATAGTGCGGCGATTAAGCTAAAGATTGTCCAAGCATCAGGAGTAAATCCCATTTTTATACTAGCCCTTCCAAAAGGAACCATGAACTCGTTATAAATGGGGCGCAGCTTAGATAACATTGATTGTCTCCATTGTAAGATGAGATGTCCCTGAGTTATAGTTTTAGTTGAAGTAGGTCACTCAAAAGAATCTTGGCTCGCCTTTCTACCTCCATCCGTGTAAGAGGAAAATCTGGGCCAATATTTTCTACCATTATAGACGCGACAGCAGATGCAAAACACCCTACGGCTACGAGATCGTTCGTTTCTAAATACCTTACCATGAAACCGGCCGCATAAGTATCCCCTGCACCAGTTGGATCAATCGCAGTGGTTGTGTAGGGTGGTATGTAATATATTTGATTCCCATCATGTATAACTGATCCAGCCTCCGCTAAAGTAATAATTGCTGTCTTACAACCAAAACCATGAAGTGATCTGACTGCTCCTTCGGGATTATTACGCGGGTTAATTCCAGTAATAATCTTGGCTTCCAATTCATTCGCTTTAATAATTGTTGCTAAAGGAGCCAACTTTACAAATTCTTCCGTTAATTCATGAACTATTTCACCCGAACGCAAAACCCTTAATAGTCCCTGAGGATCTAGTAATACAGGCGCCAAGGTCTTTTGCCGGATGATATTTAGTAAATCAACAGAAACTTCGCCCAATATCGGACCAAGTAGAATAAAATCAACATTATCATAACCATCTGAAAACGCCGGTATAGGATCGGCTATTCCAAGAATTGATAATTCTCTATTACCTCGATTATCATACACTAAGTTGAAGCCCCCTGTCTGCTTGGATGGGAATAAGTGATAATTTATATTCCACGTGTCTAATTCAAACTTCAGACGCTCTGCATAATCAGGCCCTATGGTTCCTACCAAATATGCTTGTTCACCTAATTTAGCGACCACAAGGCTAGCATTAGTAGAACAACCAGATAATACTCGTGTACTTTTTTGTAAAAATGGCGTTGATATTAAATCATAAACAGGGTTGCCGAACGCTAATATCCTTTTTTGTTGCATAAAGAGGTACCTCGAGTTAAGTAATATACTTTATTATTGTTTCTTTCGTTATATCTAATACTAAAGGCATCAAAATAGAAGAAACTAGTGGTGCAAGAAATTCAGAAACCTGCCTCATTCGAATTGGTCTAATTGACACCTTTTCCACTCGTTCGCGCAAACTCAGTAACGACTCAATGCTTTTAAGAGCAGATTGATATTTTATATAATGTTGTTGTTCATTCCCATCATTTAGCCCGGAATATTTCAATATTTTTCCCTCTAGTTCTTTTGCTTGATGGGATAAAATTTTAATTTGTCCGTCAATGTTCTCCAACTCGTTATCTTTTGCCAATCTTAGTAAATTGGTAATTACTCCCATAGTCTTAACTATTTGATAACCCACAATTGTTGTGAAGAAAAAACCAATGACAATTAATCTTGGATCCAAAGATAGTATACCTAATGCAATACTTTGAAATGGTAAAACCGATACTAACACATATATGGCCGCGATCCCAAAATATTCACCACGTTTCAACCCTAATCCCGCTGCTACAAAAACAAACACTAAAACCAACCTTAGCCACTCTAATAACCATTCGACCTGTCCTATCATAATTAGATAAAAAATTGCCAGGAACGATATGAAAAGTACAAGTAGAATGCCCGTTGAAAAGCTTTGAAGCTTTCTTAGAGGTTTCGCTTGTTTAAAATTATTATACGGGCTTAGATTCATGGGAATACGAGTAAGCCCTTCTATAACATAAAACGATGTATTCAAAGACAGTCCACCTGCTGTACCAACAAAATAAGCAAATATTGACCAATATAATAAATCAATGATAGCACTCAATATGGTTTGGTTAATTCCCAAGAAACAAGCACCATATATAAGCAGTAATACGCCGATACACATGATAGTTGCTTTTCCCAATATTCTCATCCCTTTTGATTTAACAAGGGATTTTATTAATTTTAGAAAATACCTCATAATAACAATTACAACTATCAGTTCAACAATCCAATAGAGGACAGATATATTGGGTAAGTTATTTTTTATCCAAACTACAAATAGAAGTAAAACAGAAGCACCACCAGAAATGATATCCACTTGGGTTATATGTGGCTGCCGACCATCTTGAACACCCACAAACCGACACAATATATAATTGCGCCAATGCACTAACCCATAGCTAGGCTTATTCAACTTAAGTAAGCCGTAAAACCTTTTTTCATTTTCTACGAAATGAACATATCTTTCTTCAATCAAAAGAAGGAATACAATTGCAATAGATACAATACCATTTAAAATTAGTTTTTCATTTGATGGGAACTCGAAGAATAAAGTGGGCAAATTTCCTAAACAGTATACTAATAATCCGAATATAATAGCTCCCATAAAAACTGAACTTGCAAATTTTCCCAATCGGCGCAGTATCCATATTGGCCAAGACTCGCCATAATATAGTTTTATTGTATCCGTATTATCTGGATTGCGCTCAAATAAATGCGGCCAGATCTTGGTAATAGGTAAGCCTTCGGTATAGTTGGCATAAATATCAAACAACGACTCGCACTCTGGACATCTTTGAACTCGGTATTGAACATTGATGTTCTTTTGTGTAATACGCAATATCCCAATTTTCTCATAATTCAACCAGGATAAATAATCTTTACCTATTCTAGACCACTTTCCGGGGTCAAACCAATCCTCCTCTCCTTCTGGATCAAATCGTCCCACATCTCGTGTATATGGCACACATTCAATCTCAAAAGGATCTTTTGAGATGTTAGTTGGCTTAGGGGTGTTAAACACCGCGCTACAATAGGGACAATCAACAGTTAAGTGGTCCATATCAATGCAACCGAAAATTCAAACTTTATGCTTTCCAGATCTCCGCCTGGTATATTCAATAAGGATCGCGGGAAGGGTTACAAAAACAAACGTGCTAAGAACAGCTATAGGAAGAGTCCATCGATTTTCTTGAGTTTTATTATCCCCTTGGCTTTTCCGCACAAACTTATACCTTGAATAATCAGCCTTTGTTAGGTATTTAAGATTACTATCAAGGAATTGAACATTCTTATCAGAAGAAGACAACAGCCTTGTTAGGTGATTCCATGTTTGGGCTAGAACGAGCACATGATTTTCATCAAATTTGACCTCTAGACTTGAGTGAGAGATTTCTTCTCCATTTCTGGTTGTAAGAATTTGATCACAAAATCCATCATCGCGGATTATACAACGAGAAATTAAATGCTCGCTTATCGTAACATAATAATCATCAGTGGGACTCGTTTCATACAGCAACTCAACAACGCCCCCCGTCGACCTAGAAATTTTAACCTGAAAATACTCAATATCATAGGTTGGGTATCCGTAATAAGCCGCTCGAAAAACAGAATAAAGTTTGTCAATAGTGGGGTTAGGATTTACTTCATCTTCCCAATTCTGATAATATACAATATCCACTGTATCAGAATCTTGTATAACCTCATACCATGTCCATAACAAAGCAGGAGAAGGTGTCTCATTTCTTAGAAACATTCTTGGTTGATATTCTAAAGCAAGACCAACTACTTCCCGCCCATGACCTCCAACTTTAATTTGTTCTTCCGGCAATAGAACAGGATAAGCCTGATGATCTCTTCCTGTAATTGCAGCGGCCAGCAATATCGAGATAAAAAACGTAACTAATATACCCATAGAGACAAGCAATATAGTGAAGAAATTCATTTTCATATTTTCCTTCCATTTGCCAATTAGTTTCGCCAAGTATAACATACTTCAAATATCTGATTCACTAACATTTCTATGGTTCTCAGGGAATCGCCAGGACTTGCCACTCTATAATAGACGTTATCACACTTTAAATTCTGAATGAAGAAAAAGAGGGGTATCCTTCCGAAGCTGCATCACCAGACCTAGGAAGGAGCCCCTCTATGAGCCATTATGCCAGATTTTCTCGGAAAGAGATACAGTTTCTTGCTTTGACCGGCTACACCCTGGAAGAATTTCAAG
>CAZLRI010000226.1:0-4660 GCA_964561745.1 uncultured Pseudobdellovibrionaceae bacterium
CCGGATTATCATTATTCCTGAGAAAAATATGAAAAGACTAACGACTTGGATGCGTATCAAAATGGCAATAATGTTTGTCTGGTCATTGATGTACGCATATCTTTATCGAGTATTAAAAGGTCCAAACAGGTCTAAGAAAAAAAGAAATTATGTAGTTGTGACAGATAATAGACCTTTAAAAATAGCATTAATAACAGAATATTATTACCCGCATGTTGGTGGTATAACATCTCATATTGATGGATTTGCTGAGTTTTTGGTGAATAACGGACATGATGTAAAGATAATAACTCCATATATAGGGCATATATCAGACAATGTTCCACATAAAGATAGAATAATACATATAGGTAAGAGCATCCCCATTGAATCAAATAATTCCATAGCAAGGTTCAGTGTTGGCAGCAGTCAGGTGATTAAAGATATAAAGGGTCTTTTAGATAGGGAAAAGTTTGATGTAATACATAATCACGGAATGTTATATGGAAGCCTATACTTTTTTTCCCATAAATATGCACAAAACGAAGCTGTTGTTGGCACTCTTCATACAAATTTTAATTTCAAAAGCAGATTGCTGACACATTATTGTAAAAAGCTTCAGAGATATTTTGATGATTTGGATTTTGTTTTTGCTGTGTCACAATCAGCCTTAGACTCAATGCAACGGTATTTCAAATGTGGCGCACACAAAATAATTCCTAATGGTATTAATATCTCAAGATTTCAACAAGCGCGGTTAAAACCAAAACCCAAAATTTTTTCTCCTGAACGATTTTCAATACTGCTTATGTGTAGGTTGGAACAGAGAAGCGGTGTTTTAGATGGAATTGAAATTTTGAATATTTTAAGACATGAACATGGCATTGATGCTGAATTTGTAATTATAGGAGAAGGTCCTGAGAAAAATAAAATTATTTCTGCTATACGCGCACACAGGTTGGACCCATATGTAAAATTAGCTGGAACAGTTTTATGGAATAAAGAGGAATATTTGGTTCATGCAGATGCTCTTTTATGCACCCATAAGATCGCATCCCACTCATATGTGTTGTCTGAATTTTTAGCTTCAGGTAAGCCAGTAGTGTCTACAAAAGATGTAATAGAATGGGCTCCAGATCTTGATGGAACCGCTCTTCTTGCTTTTGATAAAAATTCACCAAAAGAAGCAGCAGATAAGTTGGCTATGATAGCAAGGCAGCCTGAGCTTGGCCAAAGGCTTTCAAAAAGAGGTTTTGAAGTTGCTAATGAATTGTCTTGGAGCAGGATTGGTTCAAAAATAGTTTCAATATATTATGATTTATTAAAACCGAGAAATTAAGCCCCATTAGAAAAAATCATTTTTACCAACAATTCAAAAAGGGGAAATGTTTTCAAATTATTATCTATGTTTAAAAATTTAATTTGTATAATCAAAGTTTTTAAGACCTATCCAAGTCAAGTTTGTATAAAGATATTTGTTTTTTTAACATTTGGATTATTCTTAATACTATTTTTTTTAATAAATGCCATTTTATATAAAAGTGTTTTTAGTTTTGCTCTTTCGGCGCTTGGTTTTATTTTAGGTTTTTATATTATATGGGCAATTGTCCCTCAAATTAAGTTGCCATTTCAGTCAAAGGTTTGGAAGGGCATAGATCTTCTTGATAGTGATATTTTGTTAACCTTTGATGATGCCCCATCTAAATATACAAACCAAATTTTAGATGTTTTGGATATTAATAATATTAAGGCTATATTTTTCGTCATTGGTCAGAACTGCCTACATTATCCTGATAAGGTAAAAGAAATTATAAGTAGGGGGCATGTAATTGGGTGTCATGGGATGTGGCATAAAAAATATTTATTTAGTTCCAAATCATTTATTCAAAAAGATATTAAAGAATGTATGAGGATTTTGAGTCAAAATTTTAAGATTAGCCCAAATCTTTTTCGAAGTCCCCATGGGTTTAGGAATTTTTATCTAGCTAATATTATTGGGTTATTTGATATGGTTCATTTGTCGTGGCATAGGGGGTTTTGGGATACAGATCCTAATGTGTCGACTGAGGAGTTAATTTTAAGAGCAAAGGAGATAACTAAAGGAGAGATTCTTTTGTTTCATGATGGTATTGATACTGTATTAGACCCAAATAGATCTAATTTTCTTACGATTTTTCCAAATATTATCAATATGTTGCAGAATAAGGGCTTTTCTTTTGCAGATCCGCGTATTTTTATTAAACACTTAAATTGACAAATAAGTGATTTGTTTTTAGTTTTTTGGATCTTGTTGATTTGTTTTGTTATTTTTATTGTAAATCAGGCTAAATCAGTATATGAGTTTAACCCCTAAAATTTAGGGGGGGGTAAAGGAGTTATTATCAATGAATGGGAATATCACAGGTAATAAAGCAGATAGTTTTAATGTCCTAGAAAATGTTGAAAAGAGCGGAGTTTTTTCAGGACCAATTTTTAAGCGTATAGGAGATTATTTGTGTTTTTTTGCAGCAACCATTGGGTTTGATCTGGTTTTTGTTCTTTTTATGACAACGCTTCTGGTGGTTACTGTGTGGTTATTAGATGGTCATATTCGTTTTTTTCAAGCCAGCATAATATTGCCGCTTGGTATTATGGCAGCTGCGGTTATTATCAAATCCATTCAGATTCCAGCAAAAGCTTTAAAGAATTCAATAATAATATTGCGCGATTGGATACCTTTTCTTTTTATAGCCTTTATATATGAAAACTTACACGATATTGCAGGCAGAATAGATCACTATGATGTAGCACGATATATGTTTCATTGGGATGGATTGCTTTTTGGTATACAGCCTACTATATGGGCACAACATTTGTTTAACCCGTTGTTTACAGATATTATGTCTATATCTTACGCATCCTATTTTACTCTTCCATTAGCAATAATGTTTTTCTTGTCTTTGGCTGGGGAAAGAAATCTGTTTAGAAGCATGGTGCTGTGTATAAGTTTTACGTTTGTGATAGGATTTATCTGTTATACGTTTTTCCCATGTTCACCTCCCCGATATTTTATGGAATCAATGTACACTAATCCACATACGTTAACTGGTTTTTTTCTATATAATAAGCTTCAGGGGATGTGGGATGGTTTGTCAGTAATAAGCGGAGGGGCTTTCCCAAGTTTGCATGTTGGAATCTCTACCGTAGCTTTGATATATGCTTATAAATACAGAAAGATTAGTAAACTGAATAAAGTTATTTGGTATCTATATATTCCTTTAGTTACAAGCCTATGGTTTTCAACTGTTTATTTACGACATCATTGGGTCGTAGATATTATTGCAGGATGGCTTGTTGCAATAGGATCCTATTTTCTAGCTGAAAGACTTTTAAAAATTTGGTTGCATATGAGAAAACGTTTTTCTATTTCTTAATAATCTGGCGTTTTTTTCAAACACAATTTACAATAGACCGCTTGTATATCTGGATCAAGATTCATCATAAAAAGAAATAAAATGATCGAAAGATTTTCAAGGAAATATCTTAATTGGGTAAATAGTAATAAAAAGCTATTTATTGTAATTATCATATCTGTTTTTTTAATTACCGCCTATTTATCATCAAATTTAAAATTAAGAAGCAGTTTAAAAGAATTGTTACCCGAAGATTCTCCAAGCGTGGTTCAGTTGAACAAAATGCTTGATAAGGTGGGTGGAATATCTGCCCTGACAGTGGCAATTGAAAGCCCGAATGTAGAAGCTAACCAAAAATTTGTTGATGCGTTAACTGAAAAAATACAGTCCCTGCCTAATGATAACATTAAGTTTATTAATGCAAAAGTGGATAACATTAGAAAATTTTACGAAGATAATATGCTGCACTTCGTAGATAAAAAAGATCTTGAAAAACTCTATTTTCGATTAAAAAGATTTGTTGATTATGAAAAACTTAAAAGAACTCCCTTTTTTGTTGATCTTGAAGAAGGAGAGTCTCCTGTTACTTTAAGAATAGATGACATTAAAAGAAGAAACGAAAAAAATGTTAAAATGCCTTTAGCTGTATATGGTAATTATTATGGTGGTGAAGGAGGAGAGCTTCTTATTGTCATGATTAGACCTAAAGGAGCTTCTCTGGCAATTGACGATGCAAGAAAATTAATATCAGAGGTCAAATCTATTGTAATTGAACTAAATCCACAATCATATGATCCAGATATGAATGTTGGATATTGTGGAAATGTTGTTAGCACAGTCGAAGAATATGACACCTTAAGATATGATATGCTTTCAACTGCTGGCTTGTGTATTTTACTCGTGGCAGGTATTATTGTTTTATATTTTTTAAGAATACGATTAGTTGTTTTTTTTGGTTTAACATTAATGTTGGGTATTCTTATTACGTTTACGATCACGCGTTATGCTATAGGATATCTTAATGCACAGACCGCATTTTTAGCCTCTATAATTATAGGCACTGGTATTAACTATGGCATAATATTGCTGGGTCGATATCTAGAGGAGCGTAAAAAAAATCAAAGCTCTACAGAATCTATGGAAATAGCTTTGATAAATACAGTAAAACCAACTTTTCTTGCAGCAGCTACTACAGCAGTATCATTTATAATACTTATGATAGCTGGAGTGCGCGGGTTGTCCCAGTTTGGTTTTATAGGTTCGGTTGGTGTTATGTGTTGCTGGGCTGT
>CAZLRI010000227.1:0-4656 GCA_964561745.1 uncultured Pseudobdellovibrionaceae bacterium
AATTGTATTAGAACAAAGCTTCTCTGTAAAACAGGCTCATCTCAAAAGCCAATATGCCAAACAATCAATACTGGAATCTAAAGGCACGTTTGATACAAATCTTAATTTCAATGGCTATTATAACTTAGATAACAGTGAAAAACCTTCTCAGATATTTGGCGACAGGATAGACACAGCAAATGTAGGATTATCTGCCAGTCATAAATTTCAAACAGGAACAGAAACCAGCATCGGTTTTTCAACACAACGCATCCAGTATTATGATCCTCTTGCTATTAACAATGTTCCGGTTTTCCCTCCAGATGCTATTTATGAACCAATCTTGTCATTTACGATCAGCCAGCCTTTATTAAAAAATGGTGGCGGATATATTGATCGTAGAAATGTGAGTGTTGCAGAAATCGGATCACTTGCCACAGAACTTCAGACATCTCGGGAAATCGAAAACATTGTCTATGGCGCTTTATCTGATTATTGGACCCTTGTTTTGAACAGAAGGCATATTAAAGCAATGGAAAAATCCGTAAACTTTGCCGAAGAATTTCTTAAAACTACGGTTAGTGAATTTAAACTTGGAACAGCAGAGGAAACAGATCTTTTAGCTGCAAAAGCTAATGTTTTGGCAAGAAAAGACCAATTCCTTGCTGCAAAAGAATATGAACGCATCTGGGAGGAAAGTTTGCGAGTAAGATTAGGTCTTGAGCCTGCTATAAAAATAGCAAATAAAGAAAACGTGCCTATTTTTGTAAAGCTTGAAGATAGTGAAAATACCTCAATTGAACAAGCTCTTGAGCAAAGAAGAGATTATCTTGCCAGCAAAAAGGAACTGGAAAGCAGAGATGTTTCACTTGCAATAGCAAAAAATACTATATGGCCATCGCTGGATCTATACACTTCATTAGAGTTAAACGACATTGATGCGAGCTTTACACAAGCTACATCCTCATTAAACAGCCCTAATTTAATGGTTGGTCTTAAGTTTTCAGTGCCAATCGAAAACAGAATTGCCCGTGCTAATCGTAATAAAGCAAAAATACAAAAAACATCAGCTCTGGTTGCTCTTAAAGATATTGAAAATCGTATAGCCAATAGTGTAGTTAGAAGTTATCAGGAAATAATATCCAGAAAAACAATTGTGATTCAATCACAGGAAGCACTTGATCTTCAGGTTAAAAAACTACAGGAAGAGATGGAAAAATACAAAATGGGGCGTTCATCATCTGATTTAATTGTAAGATATCAGGATGATGCTGTTAATGCTGAGCGTGATAACATTGAAGCATGGCTTTCTTATGAAGAAGCTGTATTAAGGTTCAGGCTGGCTAAAGGAAATTTACTTTCTAAAGCTTATGAAACCAGTAAAAACAAGGAAAATGAATAATTATAAATCGAGGAAGTGTGGATTTTGTCACAAGATGTGCGGTGTTCGATGTGCGCACATCGCTCAACGAATTTTAAGTAACTAACCAATGAAACGCATATTTCAATTTTCAGTTAATCAGCCATTATTTGTAAACCTGCTAACTTTTATTATTATTTTCACGGGTTTAATGGGATTATTCCGTCTTAAAAGAGATATTTTCCCAAATGTAAATCTTGATCTTGTCATTATATCAACAGTATATCCCGGATCAACACCAAGTGAGATAGAAAAACGCATCACCATCCCGATTGAGAAAGAACTGAAAAAAGTAGATGATATAAAAGAGATTCGATCAGTGTCGCTCGAAAGTTCTTCATTAATAATAGTCGAGCTTGAACCAGATGCGGAAAATAAGGATAAAACTGTAAGTGATATTCAACGAGCTACTGATCGTGCAGAAAATCTCCCCACAGATTTAAAAGATAAACCAATTGTCACTGATGTGAAGATGAAAGATCAGCCAGTTATAGCTCTGTCTTTGGCTGGAGAAAATCTTTCAGAAGATGAAATTGTAACACATGCTAAAAATCTGGAAACAAGGTTATTAGACCATCCAAATATATCAGCAATCTCAAGATTTGGATGGAGGGACCGTGAAATATGGGTTGAAGTTGATCCAGAGCTCTCTGCCAAATATTATCTTCCACTTGCGCAGATAATCTCTATCCTAAAAGAACATAATGTTAATATCGCAGGCGGCAGCATAATAAAAGATGGTAAAGAAAATATTCTGAGAACAACCGGAGAGTTCGAAAATGCAGCTGATGTTGCAAAAGTTATTTTAAGGGCAAATGAAAGAGGCAACTGGGTTCAGATCACTGATGTTGCCAAAGTATCTGACAATTTTGAAAGAGAAAAACTCATAACCCACACTAATGGAAAACCATCTATAAATCTTGTGGTAATTAAAAAAGAGCGCGGAGATGCAATAACTCTTGTGAAAGAGATAAAAAAAATAGCTGCGGATTTTAGCGCAAACATACCTAACTTAAAAATAAGTTTTGTTGATGACATGTCGTTCTATATTAAATGCAGATTGAATGTGCTTGTGTCCAACGGATGGGTTGGAATGATCTTGGTTATCATAACTCTTTTTCTGCTCTTATCTTGGAAAGATGCCCTTGTTACAACCATAGGAATCCCAATAGCGTTTTTAACAACTTTCACCATTATGTATTGGTCTGGCTTGACGATAAATCTTATTACAATGGTAGGCCTGATCATTGTGCTTGGAATGATTGTTGATGATGCCATAGTTGTAAGTGAAAATGTTTTTCGTTTACGTCAAAACGGTTTATCACCCAAAGAAGCTGCTATTCAGGGCGCTCTTGAAGTATGGAAACCGGTTACAATTTCTGTCTTAGCAACTATAGCAGCCTTTGCCCCTCTTATGTTTATGGGCGGCGTCATAGGCAAGTTTGTGCTGTATATCCCCCTTGTTGTGATTGTTGCTTTGAGTGCATCTCTTCTTGAAGCATTTATTGTCCTGCCTTCTCATCTGGCAAGTTTGGAAAAAATTCCAAACATTAGCAAATCTCCGAAATTTAAAAATAGCAGAATATTAATCGAAAATAAAATTGGGAAGATCGCTGATTTTAATGTCCGGATATTGCGTTGGTTATTATCCCACAGATATAAAGTCGCTGGCGCTACACTGCTTATCTTTGCACTTAGTTTTTTTATTGCCTACTATGTGCTGCAATTTGTGCTTTTTCCATCAAGGGGCATAGATGAATTTTTTATTCGGGCAAAAACCCCTATAGGCACTTCCATAAAAGAGACTGAAAAAAGAATGTCTGTTTTGGAGAAAAAATTTGAAGATGCAATGCCCAAGAACGAGATGAACGATTATGTTACACTTGTTGGCGTCCAACAGCAGGATTCAAATGACCCATATGCAAACCATGCTGACCATCTTGCACAGATAAACATATATCTTAAACCTCATGTGGACAGAAAATACGATGTGCCTGAAATTATAGATATGCTAAAAGCTAAAATAGGAGATGTCCCGGGGTTTGAAGAGATTGCTTATGAAAAGACTAATCCCGGACCTCCAGTTGGAAAAGCAGTGGAAATCCATGTGCGGGGAGATGATATCCCGACATTGGAAAAATTAAGTGATGATGTTAAAAACTATCTTGGAACAATACGTGGAGTAAGTGAAATAAAAGACGGCTTTGAGCCCGGAAAAGATGAACTAAATCTGGTTATTGATGAAAGCTCAACTTCAAGGGCAGGGTTAACCATTGGTGATGTAGCCCTTGCAGTAAGAGCTGCAATTGATGGTCAAATAGCAACCACGATCAGAAAGAGCGATGAAGAGATTGATATACGCGTTTTATTTCCTGATACCTCACGTTATAATCCTGATATCCTGAATAAAATAATGATTCCAAATGATAAAGGAAATCTCATTCCACTATATTCTGTCACCAAGTTTGATAAAAGGCCCGGAGTATTAGGCATTAATCATCTTGATCGGCAAAGAATCATTACTGTAACAGCAGAAGTAGACCAAAAACATGCAACTTCAATTTCTGTTACTGAAGCTGTGCAAAAACATTTCCGCGATATTTTCCGTAACTATCATGGCTATTCATTAAAATTCGGTGGAGAATGGGAAAAGACAATGCAGTCTTTTAGAGATTTCGGATTTGCCATGATAATTGCTTGTATGTTTATCTTCTTACTATTAACATTCGAATTTCAGTCCATTATTCAGCCGATCATAATAATGTTTGCCATTCCATACGGACTTGTCGGCGTTACATTTGCGTTTCTTGCCCACAATGAGCCAAAAAGTTTTCTGGCAATATTCGGAGTAGTGGGTCTTTCAGGCGTGGTGGTCAATTCCTCTATTGTGCTTATTGATTTCATAAACAAACGCAAATCAGAAGGAGCTAGTATAGATGATGCAATAACAGAAGCTGTTCATATAAGACTCAGACCAATATTTTTAACAACTGTTACAACTGTTCTGGGCGTACTGCCTGTGGCTTACGGCATCATGGGCTCTGATCCATTTCTTAAACCAATAGCGCTTGCTATTGGTTGGGGGCTTCCAATAGCTACAATAGGCACATTGCTAATTACACCTTGTTTTTACAAAATTATTGATGACTTAAGAAATACCCTTAAAAAAGAGTTGGAGAGAATTTTTTAATTTTTCCCTCTTGTGGTTGATCTTTATCCACAATTCTAAATTTCCCTCCCACTTTCAGCCAGAGGCT
>CAZLRI010000228.1:0-4640 GCA_964561745.1 uncultured Pseudobdellovibrionaceae bacterium
AGTACGCCCGTCTTGTGGCTCTCCACATCTGTGGCGTCGTTTTCTATGGTTACACTTTTCAATGAGTTTTAGGTGTTTCTTAATTTGTTTACATAGCCCGCTTCTATGCATAAATTCATACACCAGCGGTAATCCTGCCAACCCTATTATCTCATCATCACGATTTCCTTCTTCGAGCTTGAACGGAAGAACCGTTTGCGCTATATTCCCTCTCATAGAAAAACTCCTTTTTTTGGTGTGAATCGTTTTCCTTATCAGATCTCTTTTTACACCAACTCCTTTCAGGAGACGAGGAGTTTTTCTTTTTTTATCTATAAATAAACTCGTTATAAACATGGCTAACATGCTTAATTGCTGACTCTCGTGGTTGTGGGTAAGGGGATCTCTGCAAATCCCCTTACCCACAACCAACAAAATTAAAACTTGAGCCAATCAATTGAAAAATTCTCGAAAAATTACAAAAATCAAAATCATCACCCCAGACTTATCGAACCTTCACCCACAGGGTGAAAACCTATAACTCTCAATTATCCAATTTTTCCTTGTTTTTCAAAAAACTAAACTACCCTTAAAAAAATCGCTGTCGGATTGGGGAAAAAAGGGGACGTTACCCCCCTCGATAACCAATTGATATTATTGCTAAATAATAGCCATTTTTATTTTTTCAAGCACCAACAAAAGTAGTTGAAAATTTAAAAACGCTTTTTTTTCTTTAGTGATATCAAGCTTTTAACAAGGGGGGTAACGTCCCCTAAGACCTAAATAGTTTTGCGCTTTTATCAACTGATATAATAGCAGAGGTAGAATATTCAGGGACCATCTGGTAGGTTGCCGTGATCTTCACATCAATGCGTCGCGCATTTAAAATATCATACAACTTTTTGTTACCAGCAAGGTTTGGTAAAGCAGGATATCCGAAACTAAATCTTGCGCCTTGAGTTTCCGGAACATCAAGTTCTGCTCTTATATGTGAGTGCCCGTATTCTGCCAATGCTTCTGCCATTTCTGCAGCAAACCCTTTTAAATAAAACAAATCGCTATATTTTCCTTCTTTAAAAAGCTTTGTAGATTTATCAAAGATCTGCGAACCAATGGTAACAAGTTGCATTGCAACAAATCCATCAGGAAAGAAATCAGCAACACATAGATGAGGCTCCTGCCCCCTTCTCGGAAAGGAAAAGCTTATCACTGCATCATTTGCATTTGTTACAAAAAGTAGGTTTCCGTCATTTTTACATTTAAAATATCCATAAACAATTTTAGGCGTGAAAATATTTTCTACCTTAACTTTGATTGATATTTGCTCAAAGATAGGAAGAATTTTTTTCTCTTTTAAAATTGCCCATTCATCAGTTGTCTGTCCTTGACGAAACTGCCAGCGGCTGGAAAAAAGGGCGTCTTTATTAATTAGATTAATCACATCCTCAATAGAGATGTTATCTAAAATTTTTGTACCCCAAAAAGGCGGTTGTTTTTGCATAAATTATTACCAATCGAGTTGATAAGTTTTTAATCTTATTATCTCACAACCTTCTCTAAAGATGTTCTTGCCAAACCTTTTTCATCAAAAACAACTCACGAAAAATTGCGAAAGATATGTTTGTCGAACGGCTTCTGAAGAGTCGCCATCCAAGCCTTATTACTAGCGACTATGAAGGCAGGTGATTTTACGGCGTTTGAGGTAAAATCACCGAAGTAAGACAAACATATCTATAAGCAATTTTTCGTGGGTTTAGCAATAGCCTCCATTGCAGAAAGCCCTGCAAATGCATCTTTGCAATAATATACATCACCATCGTAAACAGTTTGCAGCAAAGATTCTGTCGTCTTTTTCGTAAGAGCAGCTCCGCCAACAAGCACAGGGATCTGAATCCCTTTTGACTTTAATGATTCCAAATACTCTTTCATTGCTTCAACCGAACTTACAAGCAAACCTGATAATCCAATTGCCTGAGCATTATGCTGGGCAACTGCTTTCATTATATTGTCAATATGCTGCTTAATCCCTAAATTAATAACTTTGTAACCATTATTGGAGAGAATAATATCAACAAGATTTTTCCCTATATCATGCACATCACCTCTAACAGTTGCTAAAACAATTGTTCCTCTGAAAATATTTTCATCTTTCTTTATATACGGAGCCAAAATATCTATCGACTCCTTCATAACCTCAGCAGATTGTAAAACAAAAGGAAGGGGCAGCTCCCCTTTTACCATAAGAGCCCCAACCTCTTTCATAGCAGGCAAAAGAATCTTATTTATTATATCTCCGCCGCTTATAGATTTTACTATTTCTGATAAAATAGAACTCAGCTCTGTTTTATCACCATCCATTATCTTTTGATGAAGTTTTTGTTCTAACGTTAAATCATCCTGTGAAATATTTTTCTCAATCTTTGATACAGTTTTGTTTTTTTCAAAATAACTTAAAATATCAGCTAACGGCGATCCGCTAACTTCGGTGTTATCCAACAATCTTTCAGCCAGCAAACGTTCCTGCTCAACTATTTTTGAGGGAGGTAAAATTTTAATTGGATTTATTATCGCAGCATCAACTCCAGCATGAGTAGCCTTTGACAAAAAAACACTTGTAACAACCTTTCTTGCTGCAACAGTCAACCCATAAGAGATATTACTTACCCCAAGCAACACCCTTGATTCACTCATCTCTTTTTTTAACATCTTAACAGCTTCAAGAGTCTGAACCGCTGAATCATAAAGTTCCTTATCGCCACTGGCGACTGTCATTGTCAAAAGATCATAAAGCATATCATGATCACGCAAACCAGCATCCAAACAGATTTTGCGAAGTTTTTTTGCAATCTCTACTTTTTTTACTGATGTTTTAGCCATTCCATCTTCATCAATTGTAAGACACACAACAACAGCACCGAATTTTTTAGCAAGTTTAAGAATTGTCGCAGCTTTAACACCACCATCTTCCAGATTTATTGAATTTATAATGCATCGACCCGGTGCTATTGAAAGAGCTCTTTCCACAACTTTTGGATTTGTTGAATCGATCATTAAAGGGATATCAACATTTTTTAGCACCCTGTCTGCAAACTCCGTCATATCACGAGATTCATCTCTACCTGCATAAGCTACGCAAAGATCAAGCGCATGAGCTCCTTGTGAAGCTTTTTTTGCAACCATTGCCATAGCATCATAATCATTTTTCTCAAGAAGCTCTTTAAATTTCTTTGACCCATTTGCGTTTGTCTGTTCAGCAACAACAAACGGTCTTGGCTCCTGATCCAAAGTTATTGATGAAAACAAGCTGGAAACCCTTGGTTTCCACTTTGAAAATTTTAATGGTTCGAATTCCTGTTTGTCTTTAATTTTAGATGTCTGCAAAGCCAATGCTTTTATATACTCAGGGGAGGTTCCGCAGCATCCGCCGATCATTCTGATATTTGGGAACTCTTTAATAAGAGAGGCTATCTCTTCTACAAAAATTTGAGGAGTCATCGAATATCTAAGTTTACCATCGATATTTTGGGGAATACCTGCATTGGGCTTACAAAAAATAGGCACTGGTGAATAAAGCTGCAACTGCCGCAAATGCTCTCTCATAACCATTGGGCCAGTCGCACAATTCATTCCAAACAAACTTAAGTTATAGGGTTCAACTGCTGTAAGCATTGCTATTATATCTGAACCTAAAAGAGTTTTGCCATTTGCCTCAATTGTTACAGAAACAATCAACGGCAATTCAATGCCGCTATTTACCATAGCCTCTCTTGCACCTGCTGCTGCTGCCTTTATCTGAAGCATATCCTGACATGTAACAATAACAATACCATCAACACCTGCTTTGATCAAAACCTCAGCCTGCTGCATATATGACGCCATGAGTTCGTCAAAAGATATATGTCCCAAAGTTGGCAGCTTAGATGTTGGCCCTAATTCACCAAGAACAAATTTCAAATTACCTTCTGAGGAATACTTTGCAGCTGATCGCATGGCAATCGTAACTGCTGTCTGATTTATCGCCATCATCTCTTTGTCCAAATTATCCTCAGTCAAAGCAACAGGAGATGCAGTAAAAGTATTTGTAAAAACAATATCTGAACCAGATTGAAAATATTCATCATGGATGGATTCAATAATATCCGGTCTTGTGAGGTTTAATATAGCAGATGAGTTCAGGTGTCCTTTATAATCCAAAGGATTTGGCTTCTTTCCTTGAATCATTGTTCCCATTGCACCATCAAGAATCAAAGGGCGTTCCTTTAAAATTGATAACAAATGATTTTTCATAGGTTGGATTATGTAACCTATGAATCACAGTATTTCAACTTTTTATTCATGTGATTAGCAAAAATAACCTATTGAATCTTTATTCTTGCCAATTCAATCGGTTTTATCTAGAAATCCAATCCATGGGGGCAGCGTGCAGATATCATGCGCGTTGCCTTTTTGCGTATGTATTAAACCAATGGAGGTATTATGTTTTCTGGTTCTAAAATAAATTTTAATTCACAAAGAAACTATCCAACAAATATTCCTATCCTCAGAAGACCAGAGGATAATCATCAAGGGGAAGATCACGCTCCCCAAATTCAGGGAACATCTATCATAATAAAGTGGTTGGGTTTGTCCAGACCATTTTTTAGTTTTTTTAAGGTGTAAAA
>CAZLRI010000229.1:0-4621 GCA_964561745.1 uncultured Pseudobdellovibrionaceae bacterium
ATAATAGGTAAAGGGTGAAAGGTGAAAGGTGAAAGATCAAAGGGCTAAGGGATTTGGCCTTTGACCTCAGTTTTCTGTCAAATCTTTGCCGTTTGTAAGATTTCTTTCCCACAATGAGAAGTTGTTTTGAATACATCCATTAGATAAAATTTAATAATATCAGCATGTTATACAAGCTGTGTATTGGTATGATATGTGCAGAAGTGAGTTATAGAAAGATATTTAAAAGGATATTATTTATGAAAGATAAACAGGAACGAATTATAGAAAATCAGAATAATGTTCCTAAACCAAAGAATGCTTTTGATTTATGGAAGCATGTTGGAATGGCTCGGTCAAAGAAAGTGGAAAAAAAGGGCAAGGTAGCTGTAGATTCAATGCTGGC
Organism: uncultured Pseudobdellovibrionaceae bacterium; assembly: GCA_964561745.1. Classification (GTDB taxonomy): domain Bacteria; phylum UBA10199; class UBA10199; order 2-02-FULL-44-16; family DYJF01; genus CAZLRI01. The sequence continues at coordinate 386 of CAZLRI010000229.1, forward strand.
AACATATAGAGACAAATTAACATATACATTTATTATTGATAGAGAGGTTGCTTCAATACATTTTAATAGATTACGAGGCGAGATCTTTTTTAAGGGACATAATATACGCAATATAAATCTAAATCCTAATCAAATTCAAGCACTTAAAGACCTGAAAAACGTGCTTTTAACAGATGATAAGGGTAGGCGTTTTTTTTCTGATTATGACGCAACTTTGAGTAGGTGCTTAGCCGATAATAATAAAGGATAGCCCTACTTTTGTTTATAAGTGTGCCTTATTTTATTGAGGTCTGAAAATGAGCTTAAATATTAACAGAATACGAGGCAAGGATAGATTCAGAGCAAGTGAAAGTGATAAAAATGTTTCTGATCTGCCACTTGACCACCAGTTAACATTTGATGCATCTGCAGATGAACAATGGAAGTTTGAGGATGAACATATTTATTATAATGACGAAGATGTTAATGAGATTATTAATGAGTCTGCAAATGATATACATTGTCTTAATAATCTGTCTGTTGGTCTTGATCAATATAGACAATATGTTTGGGAAAGGGGCAGCAAATCACATGGGAAATATAATGGAACTGTAAATGCTCTTCTTGAAAAGATTTTAGGCAGACTTGGAAATATATATGATGGTCTTGTTGGTGGCGTGCATTTTGAATTTTGTGACGGCGATTTCTGGATCAATAATGTGAATTTGCGATCTGTTTTAAAATTATACAAAATCAGACCAACTAACAAAGCAAGATGCTATTTGTTTGGACTCAGAAATAAACTTGGCTTGATTCTAGGATCGCAAAGCGGTAATCCTCGTTACAATGGAGTCAATAAAGAAGCAGAAAAATTGTTTAATGAAATCTCTTGTGCCCTTGATAAGATACCGGTCGATGATAGCAATCTCTATCTGCCTGCTGCTGGGAATTATTAGTAACCAATTTTTATCCTTACTACATTTTCTAATTATTCTATTAATATTTTTTGTTTTAATAAATATTTTGTTATTTAAATGTGCAGCCAAAAACTGGCTGTGTTTTGTTTTAATTCTATTTTGTTTCTCTTTGATAGGAAGGGGATTGGGTTTTTTTGCTTTAAGAGAATCACCTGATATTTCTTTGTTAATAAGTCAATCAAAACAATCGCCGATGATTTGTGATGGAAACTTGCTTGATGACCCGGATTATATAAATAACAGATGGCGGTTTGATGTAAGGTTAAAGGCATGCAGGAATGATCTCAAATCAGAGAGCAAAAGTGTTAAAGGAGTTGTGAGGTTATATACAAATGAACTCGTGGATGATTTTGAAAAAGGAGATGAGATAAGATTTCAGGGTAAGTTTAAGGAGCCCAGAGAATTTAAGAATCCAGGCACTTTTAATTATACATTATATCTTAAAACAAAGGGGGTTGATGCAATAGGATCTCTTTCAGGTTCTCGTTGGATAGTAAAACTGAGTGATTCCCCGGGAGTTTTTCATAAATTAAGAAGATATATAGCAAGCTCAATAGATAAAGCGCATGCTGGTGTTTCAGGGGAAATAGTAAAAGCTTTGGCAATAGGAGAGAGAAATAAAATCAGCTCTGATATGCGTGATATTTTTTCAAGGACCGGAACTGCTCATATTCTTGCGATATCAGGTTTACATGTAGGATTTGTAGCATTTATTATATTTCTTTTATCTTGGGGTTTGTTGGGTTGGTTTCCGTCTTTGATAATGAGGTTTCCTATTCCCTATATTGCAAGCTTGATAACATTGCCTGCAATCTGGTGTTACATTGCAATAGCGGATTTTCCAGTATCTGCAGTCAGGGCAGGTGTTATGCTCTCTGTGTTTATTTTGTCGTATGTTTCTCTGAAATACAGATATGATCTTATCTCTGCTTTATTCACAGCGGTTTTTGTGATTCTTTTGCTATCTCCAATAGCTGCTTTTTCTGTTTCATTCAGATTTTCTGTGCTGGCTGTGCTGGTTATTATTACTATTGTTCCGATTTTATATTCTAAAATAAATTTAAAAGACAATGTAGGAGGGGTAAAAAAAGTATTAATTTATTTTGCAAGGGTTTGTATTGTTTCATTTGTGGCAACGCTTGGAACTGCTCCGCTTGTAGCATACTATTTTCACTATCTTACAGGCATGGGGTTTATATCCAATCTGGTGGTCGTTCCTATGGTTGGTTTTGTAATTATGCCTATTGTGCTTGTGGCATTTCTTGTAAACCTTTTTTCAGTAAGTTTAAGTATATATTTGTGGAGTCTTGCAGGTTATGTTGCCAGCTTTATGTTATATTTTCTCAAGGCAGTAAACAGTCATTTGTCATTTCTTGTCATTCGGTGGTCACCTACTGTAGGTGAGGTCTTTCTTGCACTTGCTGGAATAATCATAATTATTTTTTGGAAAAAAATTCCTTATAGAAGATTAGCTCTTATTTTGTTTGGAATATTTGTTTTATCTGATGCTGCTTATTGGCATGTTTTGCCAAAAATAACTGGTAATCTGGAAGTTAGATTTTTAGATGTTGGGCAGGGGGATTCAATTTTTGTCAGGTTCCCTAATGGAAACACAGCATTGATTGATGGTGGCGGACTTCAGGGTAGTGAGTTTGATGTTGGTAAAAATATTATATCTCCAGCGCTGTTGAGAATGGGGATATATAGCGTTGATTATCTTTTTCTTACCCATCCACACTATGATCATTATGCTGGCCTTGCGAGCATAGCAGAGAATTTTCATCCAAAAATATTGTATACAAATGGTTTGGCTTCGCCTTCTGAAGAAAAAGAGTATTGGAGTGCTTTTCTGGATCAAATAAATAAATCAGGAGCCCTTGTTTATAATGTTTATCAGGAAGGTGCAGAACCAGCTCTATTGCTGAGAGAAGGGGATGTGAATATTAATGTTTATGTGTTACCGGAGAATATTATATCAGATTATGATCTTAATGATTCATCGCTTGTGACCCATATTGTTTATAAACAGAAGTCCATTCTTTTGACAGGAGATCTAACAAAAAAGGGCGAACAGGAGATGATGCACGCCAAGTTTGATCTTAAAAGCAATGTCTTGAAAGTGGGGCATCATGGAAGCGATACATCATCAGGTCAGGATTTTTTAGAATATGTTGATCCTGACTATGCGGTTATAACTGTTGGAGAAAATAACCGGTATGGAATGCCGGATGAAGCTGTGTTATCAAGGCTCAATCAGGAAGGCGCAAAAATATACAGGACTGACCTTGATGGTATGGTAACGCTCAAGACTAATGGGGATGATATTGATGTAGAGAGTTTTGTTGAAAGGTAGAGCTCCGGCAAAACAAAATGACCGGTTTTGTGTGCTCCGTTTGTCATCCCTGCGAAGGCAGGGATCCAGTCTTTTCCGACTTTTCTGGATTCCCGCCTGCGCGGGAATGACATAAAGAAAGCGGACATTTTGTTTTTCGCTTGCTATAGAGGGAGAAATTGGGCAATGGATATTTGCCTCTTTTCGATGATTTTACTCAAGTGCCGTAAAAGCATCTGCCCTCATCGCCGCAGGTTAGATGGCTTAGATGGCGGCGATTCAGAAGCCATTCGGCAAATATCCATTACCCAATTTTAAAAATCACGGAAAAATCAACTCATTTTGCTATGATCAAAAACTCTTTTTCTAGTAAAAGTTGTCATCCCTGCAAAATTTCGGCTCAAGGAGGTCGAAATGACAAGACACTAAAATGTTATGAAATAGTAGGAGTAAATTCTACAGTCCGGTTGCGTCTTCCCATGAGAAAAATTTCCAACCAAGGGATTTTTTCTCAAGAGTTGCGTAGATCTTTCTTAGATTGCCATCTTCCAACACAATATATGCTTCAACTGATACAAAGTGCTTTCTTATCTCCTCGCGATTTTCAATTTCAACTTTTTTTAATTTATTTTGACCATAGATAGTCTCAGGGTATTTTTTTGCATATTTCTTAAAATAATGCTGAATAAGATGCTGCGATCTGGTTGTGCTGGGCAGCCTTCCGCCGCAGGAAGATACTAAAAAAGTAAAAGCTAAAATTAAGAATAAGGTTTTTTTGTTCATAAAAATTGCCATTTATAAAAGTGAAAGGATGATGTGATGCTTCATTCATAATGTCAAGAAAAAGGAAGTGACTACATATGGGGCGTCGATTGAGATTAAAGGTAAATAGAAAAATTCCCTCCCACTTTCAGCCAGAGGCTGATCCGCCTTTGGCGGAGTGGGGAG
>CAZLRI010000230.1:0-4580 GCA_964561745.1 uncultured Pseudobdellovibrionaceae bacterium
AGATTCGGCTATGCCTTTGGCTCAGTCGCAACGTGGAGTTCAACTCTTCACCGCGTCCACAAAAATTGGTACTTGACAAGTATCTTGAAAGAGTTTAACTTTAATTGAAAGGACGAATGAATGACTGCTGACGCAGAAAAAATAAATCCAGAACTTTACGCACAAACTTGTCCTAATTGTAATGGTCGATCTACTGTTGGATATGACCATCACCCCTGCCCTTCTTGTGGTAATACCAATCACCCCGGAGTAGTTTTTGTGCCAGTAAAAATGAAAGGAAGGGCGAATGAAAACGCGGATCATACACACTAAAATCTATTTTCAAGACGATTGGTTTAACTCGCTAGAATTGTGGCAGAAGTTTTTATTTATCTATCTTTTTACCAATGAGCATATCGGCATGACCGGGATTTATGAACTATCTGACAGGGTAATTTTAACCGAAACTGGACTAAATCAGACACAATTAGACGCAAGCAAAAAGAAGTTTGAAAAAGAAAAGCGTGTTGTTTTTTATCAAGGGTGGGTTTATGTTATCAACTCTAAAAAATATGCTGATTATTCTGGCGGTAAAAACGAAGTAGCCACTGCTAAAGAAATTAGCATGATTCCTAAAGATATTTTTAAGCGGTTAGCTGATACCCTATCTATACCCTATACATACCCTACCGATACCACTATAAATCATAAATCAGAAATAATAAATCATAAATCAGAAATCAGAAATAAGAAAACAGAAACCATAATTAAAAAAATAAAAGAGAAATTCCCGATTAAAAAGATATGAAAGATACTTACTAAAATGATTAGACACATTGGTACAATCGGCAAACTCAATCTTCATGCTAATAAGGAACTTACAAAATTATTCATCTCAAAAGGGATTGAGTGGTGTGAGATCGACATTCCCCACAAATGCACCTCTAGCCTAGCAGTTTTCTTTTGCCACCGACACAAGCGCAACTGGTACAAAGGTAAACCAAAAGAATTATTGTGGAGCTTTAATCAGGTAGTTCTTGGTTGCTATGAGGGGCATAACCTGATCGAATATAATAAAGAAAAAACGGCAGAAGTATTTGAAAGGCTGAGAGGAGAAGAAATAATTTAGCCTGTTAATTTGCCTATTGACAAGTATCTTAAAAAGGAGTTAAATAAAAATATATGGGAAACGTTCCAGAAAAAGACACTAAAAGAAATGAGGCTTTGATTGCCGACTATATAAAACATACCGGGAAGGTATTTCATTACTCAACCGCGCAATTAGTCGCTAAATATAAAGTTAGCACCAGCCGGATATACGAGATCCTGCGCTCTTACGGAGTGCCAAGGAGAACTAAAAAGAAAAAGTAATTATTATTTATTCAGGAGGCTATTATGGAAACACCACAAGCCACAGGTCAAGTTAAGAAAATAACTCTTAGAGATAAAAAGAAAGCGCAACCGTTAGCAAAGCTATTTTTCTCTGAAGATGAAAAGAGAGCGATTATCGAAACAGTCGCCAGCAAGTTAAGCGTTCCCCAAGTTAAAATCTTTTTCTACAATTGTCAGGCATTAGGCTTGAATCCAATGCTTAATGAAATTTGTGCCGTTCCTTATTCTGATAAGAATGGGAATAAAACTCTGTCAATTCAAGTAATGAGAGATGGATTTTTGACAATCGCTCACCGGTCCGGTAAGTTCGCTGGACTGGAAAGCGGAGTTAAGACAGACGGTGACGGAAAGATTTTATTTGGTTGGGCAAAAGTTTATCATAAAGATTTTAGCCAACCGGTTTATCAAGAGGCAGATTTTAGTGAATATAACTGCCCGGAAAAAGGTGGTAAAAAAACCCTTTGGTATTCCAAGCCCAAAACCATGATTAAAAAAGTGGCCGAGTCTATGGCCTTACGCAAGGCGTTTAATGTGTCCGGAGTTTATGCTGCCGAAGAAATGGATAACGAAATTGAGGTTGCCGGAGAATTAGCCACACCTAGCGTTGAAATTGTTGGTGGCGACAAACCAGCGACAGAGATCCAGATAAAATCAATAAAGGCTTTAATGAAAGCTAAAGGGATTGATGAAGAAATAAAAGATGGCTTAACCAGACAGGAAGCCGCCGAAGTATTAAAGAAAATCGGTTCAATGAGAGCCAAGAAAGGTTAATATGAAAAATCCAGCAGTTGTCTTAAAAATGTCTAAAGAAAGTTTAATCAAATTACTAGATCAAACAGAAGCCCAATTGGAAGAACTGGAAGCCCAAAGAGTTGTAGTTCGTGAAGAGATTTTACACAAGATCGCTGGCGATGCCGAGATTATCGGCAACCGGGCTTTCACTAAAATTAGGATCTATGACTTTGATCTTGATCTAGATAAAGCCAAACAGTTAGGGGCGACTAAGGTAATCCCGGCAAAAGAGGCGATTGATAACTCAAAGCTAAAGAAATTACTCAATGCCGGAGTAAAAATTAAACACACTATCACCGAAAGGCTAATGATTAGAGAGGTGAAACATGACTAACTGGAAGCAAATCTTTTTAGAAACAGTAACGATTGTATTTCTATTCTTAGCATTATTTTTATTAATTCATGGGTTAGCAATATGATCCAGTTATCGTATAGTACATTAAATCTTCTTTACGAACACCCCCATTGTTTTTTGAATAAAATGTCAGGTATTCCTCAAGAAGAGAAAGTGTTTTTTGAGAAAGGCAAGGCTCTTCACCGGATTATTCAGGATCATGTTGCCAGAATTAAGGTTGATAATAGATTAAAACATATCTTAATTAATTTCCCGATTGTCGAGCAGGTTGACTTCGATCCCAGGTGTAAATTCTCATTCAAGCACGAACACGCCGGGGAAACATACGAGTTTATTGGCTACATTGACGGCCTAGATCCGGAGAATAAAAGGTTCTTGGAAATAAAGTCAGGAGTTAGTTTGTGGTCTATCGGTAAATTCCAGCAAGCGATTCAAAGAAAGATTTATGCGTTAGCGCGGCCAGACTTTCAGGAAGCCTATTTGATTACTTGTCTATCTGATGAATCAGCTTGGGAAACTAACCCACCTAAACTTTTCAGAGTGCCTCTGAGAGATAAAGACAGGGTTGATGCTACTAAGTGGATTGACGGCGGCATAGATTTATTAAACAAAGGAGATTTTACCTCCGATCTTGTTGACGGCAAGTGCGTTGACAGGTTTTGCTATTGGGGTAAAAATTGTCAATTTGTATGAAAGTAAAAGTTGTAAAGCAGAAAAAAGTTAAGCTGGCAGGAGAAGATTATTTTAATCTGCTTCAACCAGATATTGTTGAATCGATAGAAGATTTGGCAAAAATAATAAATAACTGTGTTCCTGAAGTTAAAAACTTTTATTTGGCTATGATCAAAAATTATACTAATATGACCTATATACCCATAGAAACCAAGCTAGGCGAAATTAAATTCCCGTTTTATGTCTTAAAGAATACTTGCCTAGTCTTTGAACGGAATATAACCTTTAATAACAGACAGGAATTATTAGAATACATTAAAACCGGCATGACCGAGGCTGAAAGGGAAGAGGTCAGAGAAGATCATATAGCCGGAGATCAACCATGACAGGATACGAAGAACGACCAACTCAAGAGCAGAGAATACTTGATCTTTATAATACACGAATTTGGGAATTAAGACAAAAAGGGGTATATGATCGAAAATAAAACACCCGGCCACTTTCTTTTAACCAACGATATTGAGTTTGACCAAAACGGTCAAAGGAAAATTATATGACCAATGTTAAATTTTTTGAAGTACCTTCTTTTAGCCAAAAGGGGATAATTCATGTTGTCCGGCTTTTACTGCCTGAAGGTGAATGGCGGTGTAGTTGCAAGGCGTTTGTATTAAATGAGGCTAAGATGCGCGCCAATGGGCTTGTACCGAGTTGTGATCATATTCGTCATGTGCGCCACCAGAAAATGAAACATCATGGGAGGAAGCATGGTTAAACTTACCTCGACTCAAGACAAAGACTTAAAAGAGAAAATGAAGCAACTGCCAATGATGAAAGTTCAGAGTACCCCACCGATCAAGTTAAAGGATAAAGCCGGTAGGGGTGGAATTAAACTTAACCTCAAAAAAGACTTTGGGTTTATCCCAGAAGAGATTATTATTCAAAAGGTTTATGGGGAAAATAATAAAATCGTTGTTTCGGCAATCGTGCCAGAAATGGTGTTGCAAAAAGAGGAGAAGAAATAATTTAGCCTGTTAATTTGCCTATTGACAAGTATCTTGAAAAGGAGTTAAATGAAAATATAAAGTTAGCCAAAGTTATTAATTAGAGAAAGGCAAGTAATATGTCTAAGAAATATAAATTAACTTCTGAAACTAAAGAGGTTTTTGGGGTTAAATTACACCGTATTGAAGCCTTAATGGATTTTGATGATGTAGAAAAAGGTGATAAAGGCGGGTGGATTGAGAAAGAGACTAATTTGGATAATGACGGCGATGCGTGGGTCTCTGGCGATGCGAGGGTTTTTGGCAATGCGAGGGTCTCTGGCAATACGTGGGTCTCCGGCGATGCGTGGGTCTCCGGCGATGCGTGGGTCTCCGGCGATGCGCGGGTC
>CAZLRI010000231.1:0-4549 GCA_964561745.1 uncultured Pseudobdellovibrionaceae bacterium
AGACTACCCTTAGTCTCCACATCAAGCATATACCTTAAATAATAGTCTTCTTGTAATGCGGGCTGGGATTCCAAAAGCAAGGCCTGATCCTTGGCCTTTGCGAGGGTTAGGTTGTTTAAGCAGTCTTCATAAGATTCGAGGTGGAGATATTTGAAGCAGTGGGAGATTCCTTGGTTTCGCTCTGATGGTTTTCCAGCACCCCAGCAACCAGAGGGTGCATATGTGACCTTCTCAATCCTGCTTCTAAGCACAGTATCAAAATATGCACCCATCTCCACAAGTATGTACTTGCGTTTTCCTTGGTCCTCCCTGTTTAGATTTAAGACCGCCTGACCAGTTGTTCCACTTCCCGCAAAATAATCTAGAATGGTTCCGTTTTGTTCTCCAATGGAATGAAGAAGTCTTTCAATAAGTAGCACGGATTTCGGGTAATCAAAAAGATCAGCAAGCCCAAGTTTTTCAAGTGCAAGACTGCCATCGCTTTTCACCGAGAGAATCGAGCGCAAGAGAAAAGACTCAACTTCATCTAGATATGTAATTGAGCTTGGCTGGACGGTTTCCTTTGACGAATACCACACTCGCCCCTTCATCATGCTTCCATCATGGAGCAAATGTTCTGGTCCGTCATTTTCTGAGGCTCGAAAAGTATCCTCTTTCCATCGCCAACCTTTTTCAGGGATTGGCACAGGTTTTCCTGTAACAGGATTAATAACCTCATAACGAGGGCCAACAGTCTTGGCGTTTGGCCATGACATATTAATCTTACCCCATACCCGATAATTCGAATCAAGTTCGCAATAGAGGGTAATACCTCTGTCATATCCTTGTTTTCTATAAAATTTCTTAAGCTCTAGTTGAGTATCTGCAATTGATATCCCTTTATCTTTCATACGCCTAATAAGTTCGTAAATATCTTCCAGTTCGTCTTTGCGCATTGTGTACAATTTATTGCGTTGACGTCGTAATGCTAAATTATTGGACAATAAGAGAATAAAGTCATGTATGTTTCCTATCCCTTTATCATTTTTAGGGATTCTCTTATTCCAAATGATTGTTTCGACAAAATTTTCTTTTCCAAAATATGTTTCAAGTAACAATGAATAGTCACGAATCTCATTCTCATCATTGAACGTAAAAAAAGACCCGTCATCGACTAATAACCGACGCGCATTAGGAATCAATTGGGCTTGCTGAGATAGCCATGAAGAGCTTCTGAAGCCGTCTTTATAGCAGAAACCATCACTACCCGTGTTATAGGGTGGGTCAATACAAACGCATTCAACGCTCTTAATAAACGTGGTTTCTATTAAACGCAATCCGTCAGAGTTGTCGGCGTTTATTAACAACCCGTCACACTGTTCATCAACATTCTCCATACTCCTAAATAACTTCCCTTTAAACTCCTCATCAAAATATCTCGTATCCAGTACCAGTTTGCTATTATGCTTCAGAAACTCTACCGTCAGCTTCTTTGAATACGCAGGACCTCCAGATTTCAACAAATCTCCATCAGTGCCTTTGATCTCGTCAATTGCAAATAACCGCACCCATTCATCATGTTGAGCCTGATTCTTAATGATTTCAGTGTAGAGTTTTTCAGGCACACGATCTAGAGTTATGCAGTAATTAGTCTCAACGACAAACTTCTTCTTAAGCCATAATTTCTTTTGGAAGTTTTCCAGCTGGGCCATGAAATCGATCAGTTTGTGAGAGATCTTCCTAATAACTTTAATCTTTAAAAGATATTGATCAACTTTTTGGGTTGATTCGCTTTCAATGTCATCAAGGTGCATCACTTCATTCTTAATATAGAAATCCAGCTCTCTTCTTAAGAAACCGCCCAGATCCTTGTGGATGAAATAGTCGAATGTGAATCTGGCAGTAAAATCGGAGAGATGTTTTTCCAATAAAGTGCGCTTTTTGTTCGTTACTGTAGGACGGGTTGCTGCCAACTCTGTTTTCCAGTCAACGCCAAGCTTTTTTGCATTGAGAATATTGACAACAGACTCTTCATTTAACGATTTCTGTTTTTTCCCAGAGTCATCTGGTCGATATTCAAAATTAATATATAGCTCATCGTTTTCCTCATAAAATGGCTTCTCGGTACTAAGTATAAACTTACGCTCCTTGCCGGATTCGGTTTTCTTGTTGTCAGCCTCAATATCTGCTTCGACAATCTTGAAATTAACCTTTTTCTCCTCAGCAACTTTAAAGGCATAGTTTCTTAGGTATTCAGAGCTCTTAATGTAATATTGGTCGCTGTTTGCCCAGTGTAGTTTCACCTCTTCGCCTTCATAGGGGATGGCATAAACGCCTTCCTTGTAGCGGCGCATGCTCATGAAGTCGCCGTCTTTGTAATACCTAGAAAAGAAGTTATAAAGATGAGAATATATATCATCTTCGTATTTGGAGATATCTGGTGTTTCCTTAAGTCTCTTCTTCAATTCAACAACCTTGGGGAGAGTGTCTGGGTCAGCCCCCAGCTTTTCTGCTTGCCTCATTGCTTCATCTAATTCTTTTTTAAGGCTGGTGTTGTCACTGCCAAGCTCATTAAGGCTGGTCTTTACCTGTATTAGAAGGTCGTCATCAAGAAACTTAACTATCTCGCCATGCTTTGCATTTAGGATCCTATAGATCCCAAAATCCAAGTCAGCTTGATCCAACTGGAATAGTTCTTTTAGTTTCTCTTTTAATTTTTCTAATTTAGTGATCATAAAAACCCTTCCTCTATATAACCTTCCACCTGATGGTAAAGATTGTTTTGTTCGATATCTTTTGGGTCATTCTTTTTTCAAGGTCCGTGATTAAGTTATTTCTCTTCAGCTGTATATCATCTTCGGTATCAAATATCTCCTGCCTTTGCTTTCTTTTCTTTTTTTCCAGTTCTTGAATTTTCTTTTGAATGCCTTCTTGCTCTTCAAGCGTTAGGGCTTTCCGTGCTTCTCTATTTAGAGCTTTTAATTGTTCTTTTGTATCTCTTAGCTCCTTCTCCGCCGCTACAACCATATCATCAGCCCATTTATCTAAATGATCACGAGCCTCGTTAAAATGTGCGCTATTGCGCTCAAGGGAACGGGCAACAGTGCCTTTAATGTGCTGTTGTTTCTCTGTATAAGTAATAATGCCGGATCCATCAGATGTTATTTTAGATGCATCTCGCCTGCTACCAACAGCGTTCGTGTCAGTGTATTGCAACGTCGAAAAAGCAACGCCACTTTCCGCAAGATAACAAACTGTATCTTGACTGTTGGGAACTTCCTGAACTACAAAGTTAGAAGTTGTAGCATTCCAAGCGCCTGATTTTACTGTTTTTGTGCCACTTTCATTTGTTGATACGCAAGACACAGTCCAATTCGAAGGATCAACAGCCTTTGTTCCATATGCCTTTGCAATAACAGATGCAGTTGCTTCTTCAAGTGTTAACGAGATTGTATTGGTTGCAGGATTTGTGGATCCAGAAGATCCGCAAGAAGCAAAAGCAACAACAATACAAAAACAAATAAATAAGAAAATGCCTTTGTATTTCATCTTTCCCCCTTTTTTTGTTTGCCTGAGTTTTAAAAATACTAAACAATTCCCTTATTGCAAAGCAAATTTCATACATATGAGATGTTATTTAACCTGAAAACCGTAGGCAAAGACACGTCCGGCAAATAAAACAGATAATAAATCTTCTCAAAAAAAAGATTTTCATCTATACATCAACCTGTGCTTAAAAAAGTTATTCACAAAATAAAATTTACCTTTCATGCATTAAAAAACAGAAATTACCGCCTGTTTTTTATGGGACAAGGTGTGTCTTTGATAGGGACATGGATGCAGCAGGTTTCAATGAGTTGGCTGGTATATCGTATGACCAACTCGGCTTTTCTTTTGGGACTTGTCGGATTTACCAGCCTCTTCCCTGTCTTTATCTTATCTCCTTTAACAGGTGTTGTAGCTGACAAGCATAATCGGCGAAAAATACTTATCATCACTCAAATAGCTTCCATGGTGCAGGCGTTAGTCCTCGCATTTCTGGTGTTAAGTGACCTGATTCAAGTCTGGCACATCCTTTTATTAAGCTGCCTTTTAGGTCTGGTCAATTCATTTGACGTACCTGCACGCCAATCATTTGTAATAGATATGGTAGAAAACAAAAATGATCTAAGTAATGCCATAGCCTTAAACTCAACTATGTTTAACAGCGCAAGATTAATAGGTCCATCTATCGCCGGCATTTTGATTGCTGTTCTCGGCGAAGGGGTTTGTTTTTTACTGAATGGAATAAGTTATCTATTTGTGATCCTTGCACTTGTTTTGATGAAAATAAATTACAAAAAACATGCGGAACATGAAGCTCCTATTCTGCTTGGTTTGAAACATGGCTTTAAGTATGTATCCAGCTCCATACCTATCAAATATATATTGCTGCTTCTAGGCATGATGGGTTTGTTAGGCATGCAATATGTTGTGCTTATGCCTATCTTTGCTACCAAGATTTTAGGAGGAGGACCTCATACTCTCGGTTTTTTTATGGCAGCTACCGGCATTGGTGCATTAACAGGAT
>CAZLRI010000232.1:0-4545 GCA_964561745.1 uncultured Pseudobdellovibrionaceae bacterium
CTCCTTGTTTGCGGGGAATATCGAGGGTCTCCGTACCCAATACATGAGAATTCAACACTTGATCGTGAATATGTTTATGCTCATCGCTGATTTTACGGTTCCACGAAGACCTTATGACCGCTCCATCTTCACTATCTTCAATCGCTTCTCTGCCAAAGCACTGGCAACTTCTATCAAGCGAGATGTCCTTCATGGATCCCCAAAACACGCGTTGCCAAAAACATCTCGCGCCCAAACTCGGGCTGAACTGTTGTTGCTATATAACTTTGATGTCTTATTATAGTTTAGAATGAATCGTTTATAACATAATTATACTTTTTAAAAAGAACTATCTTTAGTATTTATACTTGTGGGTAAAGATCAGCCCTTGTGGGGAGGGTTAGGGAGGGGGAAATGCAACGTCAAGGGGAAATTCATGATTTTCTTCAAGGACAAGCTGCAAATCTTTTATCATGGTTGACAACACATCCAGAGGCTATGGACATGTTGACGATGCATGGTGAAACCATGCTGCCAATTGCTTTTGCAAACATGGGCATAGCTGCTATGGGTGTTGGTGCTACAAATACAGATGATGGTAATGGAAAAAAAGGGTCGCGCACAAAAACCATCTTTAAACTTTCCACTTCTTTTCCAGAGGGATTTGAGTATCGACACAAGGCTACTCATACGCGAGATCACTGGATTGAGCGCAAAAGGCAGCTTGAAACAATCTTAACTCAGATATTAAGAGAACAATTTAATAATGATCCACGGAAAATGTTGATGAATCGTGTGATATATACAACGTATCATGATGCAGATGAAAAAAGTTTTTCCGGATATAGTCTTCTTAATCAGTATTCGTTATAACCGACAATTGCAGCTCTTGATTCGTTTATCTAGAAAAGGTTTTGAGCAAGACTCAGATGGATTGATTGCTGAAATGCAACAAGTTGCAGAAGCGTTAATTCCAGATGGAGTGACTGACCATGCACGATTGGCGCATGAGTTTGTTAAACGATTGCATGAAGAGGCAGCCCTTTATTTTTTAGAGAGGCAAGATTTCGAGGTTTACGGCATGGAAACAACTCTCTATGCTTATCAACGCGAGGGAGCTGAGTTTTTGGTCACTCATGACCATGCGATCCTAGCTGATGAAGCAGGTCTTGGAAAAACGATTCAGGCTGTGGCAGCAGCAAAAACATTAGGTTTAAGACGGATCTTATGGGTGACTACTGCCTCCAATAAAGTGCAGATTGAGGAAGAAATTCTCACGCATTCACAGATCTCTCCAAATAGCGTTCAAATTATTGAGAGCGGTGATCCAATTAGACGTGCCAAACAGATAGCAGCTCTTAATGGTGAAGAATATGTGATTATCAACTATAAAAACTTGGTGGCTCTTCATCGACGCGATACAGCAAGTTATGCGCTGCTCACAAACGGGATCGATGTCGTAGTAGTGGATGAGGCGCAACTGGCTGATAATCCAATGCGGCTGCGCACTCGGGCGATTCAGGATATTGATGCACCCAGAAAGTGGCTGCTTACTGCCACACCTTATCAAAATAAAGTGGATTCTATCTGGACATTGCTTAATTGGATCGCACCAGAACGCTATTCAAATCTGCGTGCATTTCGGCGACTGTACACGGATAATACTCAAGGCTTGATGTTGCTTCATGGTGAACTTTCTGAGTTTATGCTCCGTCGTCGAAAACAAGACGTGCTGTCTCATTTTGATCCTAAAGTTGATTTTGAGGAACAACTTTCTGATGGCACACCCCGGATTCCAAAACTGAATCGCATTGAACCGGATGAGTATGAATTAAGTCATGAACAGTCAGAACTGATAGCATGGATGGTAGCAGATTTCAGAGGATGGGCTGAGGATTTTAATAATCATTTACCCATGAGTGCTGATGCCATTGATTTGGATACGATCAATTCATTACAGAAGTTTGGGTATATTCATAAGGTGATCTATGATCCGGAATATTTTGGACTTGAGATGCCAGAGGGGTTTTATCAGGCATTAGATGCTTTGGTGAATGCACATATTGAGCAAGGTGAAAAAGTGATTGTGGGATGCTGGAATCGAAGGGTCATGGATCAGCTGGAAACGCAGTTTCAAGAACGAGGGGTGATTCTTGAGCGCATTGATGGTACTGTTGTGGGCGAGAATCGCGAGCAAGCCAGACATGTCTTTCAAGAGAATCCAGATGTTCGGGTATTATTGATTAATAATCGATCCGGAGGAGTTGGTTTAACCTTGACAGCTGCGAACAGTTTTATATTTGCCCAAATTCCACCTAATTTCCCTGCATTTTATCAAACTATGCAGCGTCATCATCGACTTATTGGTTTGCGAAATGTACGTCATGCCAAAGATCATGTAAATGTAGAGGTTTTGCTGCCGGTTTTTCCATCAGGTTTTGTGGATGGCATCCATGACCCACGATTAGCTGAGATTTTAAACTATGGCACACTTGCAGAGCAGACCTATGCACGCATTGAAGGTGGTGAACATCTTTTTACAATGGTATTAGAGGGTTATGGCGATGCCACAAAGTTGGATGAGTATTTCAAGATGGGAATTTTGCGATCCATGGGATTAACTGCAGATGAGAGGCTTGATTATGTGGCACATTTGCGTGGTCGTGCACGGGAGTATGGTGCGATAATCCAGCATCTCATGCCTTTGTGGAATTTGGTTCAAGGTCATGCTGATGCTGAAACTCATGTGTTAGAGCTGATTGATCTCTACCTGCATTACCCATATGAGGCTGCACGTCTGGGGCAAGCTTTTACTGATGCCAATCATGCTTATACAGAGGATCTTGCGTTTATTCAGACCATCTTTGGTATTAAGAATAAATATATTCGTGAGCAGATGATCCGTCATATACCGGATTTAATTGTGAGGACCTATTCACAGGGTCAGTCGTTATCTCAGGCTACGCAAAATCTACAGATTGGGAGACTTATTCTGAGGAGAGGACAACGCATCTGCACGAGCTGCATGTGGTTAGTGAGCGATCTTATGAAAGTGCACGTTCAAGTTACGCTGCGGTGGTGGCTGAATATGAGAGCAAAGGCGCACAGATCGAAGGTCAGTGGGTAGCTGATCGATTAAGAGACTGGCGACAACTTACAACTGATCAAGAACGGGATAATATTTTAGCGCAGTATCGTGAAGAGATGCGTTTGTTGGGAAATGTGTTGCAGGGAAATTCTATATCTCAAGAGAGCGAAACTCTATTAAGCCAGTATGGTATTCAATATGATGGAAGTGTAATGGCTAGGACATCGGTGATTGCGCAACTTTCTCAACATCAAAATCTTGTGAACTGGATGGTTTTGGATGAAGGTTTTACTTATTTAGAGGCACTGAATCCAGATGAACGCAGGCGCATGATACGAGCATTGGAGCTCAAGAGTCGGTTTTATTGCAGCCGCGGATATGATAAGATAGCAGGTCACTTGGACCAAGTGGCAACTCATATGGATCAGATCAATGCCAATGAACGCGTTTATCATGATGTGACTATTACAGATAGTGATGATGCGTATCTCATGACCCGCATGGGTGCTTTGCATCCAGATATGCTCAATTGTTTTAATCCCAATGGCAATCCTGTATTTACTCAGTTTGTGGTCAATGCATTGGGATCGAAAAATATGCGATTGGTAGTGGCGAGAGAAGCAGGGCGAATTGTGGCTGCTGCTATGATGAAGGTCAAACAACTACCTGATGGCACACCAGCTTTGTTTTTAGAACGAGGTGTTTATCGCCGCGGATATAATTTTAGGCAAGAAATGTTAAATCACGTGGCGCAAAAAGCAATGACCATGAGCCCTCAGCCGGCAGTTATTGGTGAAACGCGTGATTCAGGATCAGGCGAAATAGTTGATGTCTTGGGTGTTGGCGCGTATAGTTCTAATGAATATGTGGAAGCAGTATTTGGTCTTCGTGATCCAAATGCAGTACGGCATAAGGGCAAACGATATGTGCCGGCAAGTGCTGTTGAAAGGAGTGATGCCATGCAACTTTCATTGCAAGGTTTAGGTGATGTAACGCAAGAATTTGTCGGTATTGGCACATCCAACAAAAGTCAGGCGCGCTATTTGGAGGAGTTACAGGAACATGGCGTGCGTGTGGTGGTGGATGTAAGAGCAGCTCCACGCAGTCGTTTTCAGCCTCATTTTAATCAAAACCGTATGCAGGAATGGCTCAGTGATGCTGGTATTGAGTATCAATGGTTGGGCGAATTATTGGGAAATCCAAAAGATGTGGCAGGTCAGCGCACATTAGCTGGGTTTCAGTCCTATATGCAAACAGAGGAATATGAAAGGGGAATCACACGTCTTTTAGAGATTATCCATCAAGCCAGAGGTAGCGTGGCTATTACATGCGCCGAGGGAAGAGAAAGCGACTGCCATCGACAATTTATTATTGCAGATCTGAGGAGACGATTGGAAATATGATTAATAGAATTTTAGGGTCAGGCTTTAACCCAAAAAATGCAGTTGCATTTTTTGGCAAACTCGCAAAATTGCGCC
>CAZLRI010000233.1:0-4536 GCA_964561745.1 uncultured Pseudobdellovibrionaceae bacterium
TTCTCATGGTAGAGCAGAACGTCCAAGAAGCGCTGCGGATCAGTGACAGGGTTTATGTTATGGTCCTGGGCAAGGTCGCGGCCCAGGATACCCCGGCCAACCTGACAAGGGAGAGGATCAGGGCGTTGTTTCTGGGTAAATGAAAGTTTTCAAGGTCAAACCTTCAAAATTCAAATAATAATAAACAGTTATGAAGTTAAATGAATTTTGAAGGTTTGACCCGGATCCCCCTTCCTATCTGAGTCAGCACTTCGCACTTGCATCCAAGTCTATCGCATTTTTGTCTTTATATATTACTGGCACCTTACGCATGTCCCGACCTAATTTCTCTTGCCTGAGAATATATTTCATTGGCTCTGTTAGATATGTAGCGGTTTTTATTTGCGCATCGTTCATCTTCCCATATCGTTCTATAACATTAATAATTACAGATAGTGCTTCTTCATTCAGCGTTATCTTCACATTCCCACTTGGTCCTAAAGAAATATACGGGCTTTCTCTCTTGCGCGTTACCAATATTTTATCACCTTTAATAGCATTCATAGTCTTCGTTAAGTTAGGCAACCAGGGACCTTCCTGTCGCCTCAAATAAATTTCACCGCTAAGCGTACTTCCCAACTGCTTTAGTGCCATTAAATCAGTCAGGTAGAGCAGCTTTGTAAGTTTGAAAAGACTTACTTCTCCAAACTGTCGCAAAAAAATTGATATCATTTCACACAACGGCAGGTTAATTATTTTGGCCAAATCTGGATAGGCTGCGAGTTTTGACTTTTTTTGAAGCTTAACACCTGTTTGGAGATCTACATGCTTAGCTAACAGCATATAATCAGATCGTTGTTTCGCAATAGACCTATGCAGGAGGGCGCGAGGTCCTGGGTGATACAGTGGGAACAGATATCTTCCATACCATGGTTTAAGTTTACCGACATTTTCTCTTAATGTTAGATTATGAGGACAAATTAAAGACAGGCTATCAAGCGCTGTCTTACCCAGTGGAACAATGACTTGCGGTTGAATTAGTTCTATGACCATATCTAAATAAAGGTTACAGTTAAATATTTCTTCCTTAGTTGGCGTACCATTATTCCCTTTTTCATCTCTCGGATTACACAATATCGCGTTGGTTATAAAAAACTGTTCACGTGTCCAGCCAATGTTGCCAATCAACGATTCAAAAAAATCGCCAGTTCTGTCTCCATGTAAGGGGATGCCAGTACGATCAGCGCCAAGCCGTCCGGGGGCTTCAGCGACAAAAAGTACCCGTGTATCTATATTGCCATTTGAACGTGTTAATACTTTTGTTCTGCATGATAACCGTGAGCAAATATTACAGTGCTGTACTGCCTTACTTAAATCTTCAAACCTTTTTTCCTTAGAAAAGGATTCAAATTTACTCATGGATTACTCCTCCGCCTTATTCATGATGCACATAGGATCCGGCTGCTTCCGTAAGTCGGCCGTCTTTACAACCTTTTGAGCCAAGCAGCCCGATAAACATTTTTCAATGGCGGGACAATGGCTACACGGCTCTTTGAAAGCAGTCGTAAGATATTCTCGAACTGAATTGAGAAATGGTGATCTTCCCCAACAGTCTTTTAATGTCCAGCGGTCTAGATCGGAATACATATCAGTCTTTACGATTTCCTCCGACCGAATCTGCTTGAAAGCATCACAAGGATAAATTCTCAAATCTGGACCAATGATGATACGATCAATAGCAGATGCACATTCTGGCGGATCATTTAATAGTAGAAAATTAAACGGTGATCCAGTTCTAATATTAAAACCGGTGCTTCTCTCGACCTCAATCATTTTTTTCAATTTAAGATTTTGGAGTCTATTTAAAGCATACTTCCCGATCAGGTGGCCTCGTCCTTGCGGCACAAATCTAAGTACGCTGACAGTCTTAATTTGCAGATTTTTCGCAAGCTTAACGATGTCCTGCAATTCTTTGTAATTAATCGCCAGAGGAACGAAGTGAAATTCAGTATCTAAACCAATTCTTACTGACGATCTTACTGCTTTTATAGTTTTATCAAAACTACCACGTATTCGTGTAATACGCTCATGAGATGAAGATGACCCGCCAAATATGCTATATATGATTTTAGATGTGCCACAATCTCTAAGTTCCTGAATTCTCTTGTCCTGAGAAGCAACATTCCCAGAGGAGTATATAGCCACCCTTAGTCCGCTATTTGTCGACAGGCTGATGGAATCTTCGAGTCCGCTCCATAAAAGCGGCTCGCCACCCGAAAATGATATTTGCTTGCAGCCCAAAGCAGCTGCTTCTTTTATAATATTGAGGCACTTACCTTTATCTATTTCTTTAGGATTGTCAGGTCTTGCATCACTGGAACAGTGAATACATGATAGAGCGCATTTATAGGTTACTTCTATTTTGCAGTCCTGCAATATAAATGGTGGGTGATGATATTTCATGCTAAAGATTGAACAAATCCTTTGAATTCCCTTTTGCTCTTATCGATATATGCGTGGGATGATACGCATGTCAGCACGCCGAGGTTGAAATGTGTTTCCTTAGCCATAAATTTCAGCAAATTGCATAGCCCCCAATAATTTCCGTATGCTCTTTCAAAAAAATCATGATTTCTATATACTGCGAGTAGTCCCATTTTTCGAGTATCTGTATCCAATTGTACAGCCAAATAATTAAGGCAAGGCGCGCCTAAAGGCCGTATCGTCTCTCCCCCTGGATGCTCAATGACGACTGTGTAAGCTGCCTTGGAGATACGATCGCGATTCTTAATTGCATTTATGATATTATTTAGTTGATTCTCAATTCGGTCAGGTGTCTTATAGTGGGTCATTCTTCTAAAATAAGTACCCCACCCTCTATGAGGACGTTTTCTTAACCGCTCATACATACCCTTTGGGTTATTGTATTTTGAGAATAGTTTTGATGCACTCCCGCAATGCTCGTATAACTTGTGTGGAAATATTGTATACGCAATATCTTTAGGTTTGATTAAACCGTTCTTCTTAGCAAATTCTACAAATTTCTTATGCAACGAATCATCGATCAGCTCCGGCTTCTGAATCGAAACCATTAGATTCTGAATATTCCAACCGCGATCACATAATGTTCTTGCTACATCAATCCAAGCTTTCTGAAATGATTCTGCTACTATAAGCACGGGCTCATCCATGGCCAATACTCCACCTGCTGCCTGCCATGACTAATTTCGTTAGATGCAATACGCGACGCATGTCGGATAAGTAGAATTCCTGGAACGGCTTTTCCCAGTTTTTATCTACTGGACTATATATCATATCGATAAATGTTGTATGCTTTTTTATTGAAATGGAGTTTCTTCACGTTCATCAATCCCCAATATTCTTTTCGCTCTCGACAGTACATGATCATAGGTCATAATTAATAAGTTATGATAACTCGCATTCAGAATTCTGTATGTTTCTTTTTGCGTGTCAATCCAATCGTGCGATCTGCCAAAAATTAAAATGCACCTTGGCTTTATGGTTTTTACGTTGCCAACACGCTCAAGAAATTTAACACTGTTAGCTTCTCTTTCTACTTCGTATATGTATTTTGTTGCTTGGGTTATAGCTTTAATCAGGTCAGATGAAGGAACATAATTTCCGTGATCCAAGGTATCAGCCCAAAACTTCAGCTTGCTGTCTGGCCTTTTGATTTCAATAATGTCTAAAAAACCATCATAGGCCTCCATTAAATAGTCCGCAATATTGGCGGCGTCTATTTCTCTTTCATCTAATATTCTTACAAACTCGCTTCCCAAGACCCAATCATTTTTCTTAAACCATTCCTGCCATTTATGCTCGACCAGGTTCTTGTTCAACATCAGTTCAAATTCCTTTACCGCCTTTATTCTTGCTTGGCTTTGCAATCCAGCAATCAAATCATCCGGCAAGATATTATTCATTGCTATGAAATCAAGAACCTTTTGTTTGTCCGGATTATCAAATATTGCCTTCAGGTGTGATAAGCTTCCTGGATCAAATTTTTGATCCATAGGAATGTATCGTTTCACGCCCTGCTTAAAAGGCTCATAGTTTTCCTCAATGAAACTTAGCAGTGCTTTAAATTCCTCGTGATCGAGCGTTAATTCACTTTTGGGGTCACCACATTCTACTGTTTCAAGCTGTCCCACAGTTTTATTGTATCTTCCAATCTTTAAACAAATGTCCTCTTCCTCTTGCGTATGATGCGGGATTTTCCAAAAAGCGGCACGCGTAACCGTTCTCACCTTGTCCTTTAAAATTCCTACAAGATAATCTATGCCTTTATCTGTGCTTTTTATGATTCTCATGAACTGTACTTTTTAATTCCCATGACCCGGAATCCAAAAGGGGCATGCGCTATAATTTTCAATATGGAACCTGGGATTGGACCACGCTAACCCAATGATCACCAAGAATAAACGTTCAAAATACAAGCGTTTTCAGGCATTAGAGTCCTACTTTCATAGGCGAAATGGAACAACATGCTTATAATAATGAAATTGGGGAGAACAAGTCAACATTTAATGTTTTGGA
>CAZLRI010000234.1:0-4525 GCA_964561745.1 uncultured Pseudobdellovibrionaceae bacterium
GACGAGTGATTTTCCAGCCCCGGCGCAGCGTCCGCTCTTTTCGGCGTTGGATTGCTCGCACTTCGAGCAAACTTTCAATCTAAAACTACCGGCCTGGCAGGACGCATTGCGGCTTGCAACGCGGGGCGGCTAAAACCTGGAGATAATCTGCCATGAAAATTCAATCTGCAGTTGTTTATTCATTTTCGTTACACGCCCAAGGCGCTGACCCAATGGGTCACCTGCGTCTGGGCGCTCCATTGCGGCAGGCGGGAATAAATATTGTGTATGGCGTGGAAAACGGCGAAATTTTCCCCGAGCGAGTTTCGCAAGGCGATGTTGTTATTCTTCAGCGAGAATTTCCTAAGAATTTTGACCAATATCAGGAAATTGTTGCTACTGCCAGGCAGCAGGGAAAACCAGTTATTTTGGATTTAGATGATTTACTTTTCTTTTTGCCGGAAAACCATCCCGATAGGGTGGCGAGATATTATGCACCGTCTCTTTTGCCTACTTTTCAGGCTCTGGCTGAGGCTGATTTGGTTACTGTTCCCACGCCGTTTTTACAAAAGACATTATCCGCTTACAATGAAAATATCGTAGTTCTCCCTAATTATTTTGACGATAGTTTATGGCGGCTGAAGCCGTCTGCCTCAAAGGACTTGTCTCGTGAAACAGTAACGATTGGTTACATGGGAACAGGCACACACCGGCCAGACCTAGACTATGTAACCCCGGCGCTGTTGGATTTAATCGAACGCTATCCCGATAAAATACGTTTCCATTTTTGGGGCATACAGCCTCCTGCAGAAATGCTTTCCTTGCCCCAAGTGGAATGGACTCTGCCTCAGACTTTTTCCTATCCTGAATTTGCGGCCTTCTTCCAGACTCAGCTTGCTGATATTTTTATTGCTCCACTGGTGGATAGTCTTTTTAATGGCTGTAAAAGTCCATTGAAATTTTTTGAATATAGCGCTTTGGGCGTGCCAGGCGTATTTAGCAATCT
The DNA here is from genome assembly GCA_964561745.1 of uncultured Pseudobdellovibrionaceae bacterium. Taxonomy (GTDB): domain Bacteria; phylum UBA10199; class UBA10199; order 2-02-FULL-44-16; family DYJF01; genus CAZLRI01. The sequence goes on from CAZLRI010000234.1 coordinate 986, forward strand.
TGAAACCTACTCTTGGGTTGTGTCACATGGAAAGAACGGCTTTCTGGCTTCTACGCTGAATGAATGGACAAACAATCTGGTTCAATTAATTGAAAATGACGGCTTAAGACTGCAATTGGCAGAGGCTGCTCAGGCGACTATTCGGGAGAAATGGCTTTTATCAAAAAATGCTTTTCGTTGGCGTGACGCTTTTCAACAGGCTTTAGAAAAACCGTTGCTGCATGGAAAAGCCAATGGCGCTGATGTACAGATGATAAAATCCATTAATCCACAGTTGGTTGAGGCGTTTATCCAGAAAAACGAAGCGATTCAGGTGCTGACTGCTCAGGTGGCGGAGAAAGAACAGTCTGTGCAGGCGCTGACTGCTCAGGTGGCGGAGAAAGAACAGTCCGTGCAGGCGCTCTCATCTCAGGTGATTGCTTTGACGGAGTTGGCAAAAGAACTGGCTGGTATCAAAAGCGCTCGCAGCTGGAGCATCTATATTCGACTGGTCAGTCTATTCCGCAGGCTGTTTCCACAAAACAGTTTGCAGCTCAAGTTATTTGACCTTGTCTGGAAAGGCATTCGAGGAATATATAGAAATGGGTTAATATCGTTTCTTAAAAAAGCCGATACAAAGATTAAGAGTGCTATTTGTAGAATTGGCAAGAGAAAGGCCATTTATCGAGAAAAGTCGTCTGACACATACCTCCATGTAGAACCTGTTTCCACGCCCGCAAAATTTGATTCGCGCGATTGCCCAATAGATATAGTCGTATGTGTCCATAATGCGCTTGAAGATGTACGCCGCTGTCTGGAATCTATTGAGAAATACACAAACCCGCCCTATCGTCTGATCCTTGTGGACGATGGTAGTTCAAATTCGACCAAAGAATATCTGGAACGCTTTGCCAATGGGAAGGAGCGCTGTACTTTATTGCGAAATGAACAGGCAGGCGGTTATACGCGTGCGGCGAATAAAGGTCTAAAATCTTCAATGGCCGAATTTGTTGTGTTAATCAACAGCGATACAATTGTAGGGCCGGAATGGCTGGATAGATTGTATTTTGCCATTACATCTAATGCTCAGTATGGGGTTGCAGGCCCGTTTTCTAATACGGCTTCATGGCAATCTATCCCCAAATTGGAGGATAATGGGGATTGGGCTACCAATCCATTGCCTGATGGTATGGGAGTTGAAAAAATGAGCCGGCTTATTGCAAAATATTCAGGAATGGTGAGACCGGAAGCAAAATTATTGAACGGATTTTGCATGATGATTAGGCGGGCTGTGATTAGCGATATAGGACATTTTGACGAAGATCGTTTTGGCGAAGGCTATGGCGAGGAAGATGATTTTAACCTACGCGCGCGCAAAGCTGGTTGGAAACTTGTGATTGCAGATGATGTCTACATATATCACGCTCAATCGAAAAGCTACTCGCATGAACTCCGGCATCGGCTTTCCCAGGGTGCCGGGGAAAAGCTTAGGGAAAAGCATGGAGTCGGGATTATTTCGGATAGTGTTCAATATATGCATCCCAATCGTGTAATAGAAGGTATTCGCGCCCGAAGCGAAGTCCTAACAGACCGGGCCAGGTTTCTGGATCAGGGACGAAAGGAATTTGCTAGAAAAAAAGTATTGTTTGTGTTGCCAATTATCGGGGCGGGGGGAGGGGGCAATGTTGTGATTAACGAGGTCAGGTGTATGCGGGAAATGGGTGTGGATGCAACCATATTCAATCTATCAGAATATCGAGAAGGGTTTCTTAAGAGTTATCCACATCTGGATAGTCCCGTGATATATGGAAGTAAAGATTCTCTGGTGCACCATTCTTTTGCATATGATGCAGTTGTTGCTACGGCGAATTATTCAGTGGAATGGCTGAAGCCTGTCAAAGAGAAAAACAAGCATGTGATTTTTGGATATTATGTGCAGGGTTTTGAGGTGTTGATGTACGCCGAGGGTTCAAAGGACGCTGAAAGAGCATTGGCTTCCTACACTCTCATAGATGACATGCGGCTTTTTGCGAAAACAAAATGGGTTCGCAGTATGGTATTAAAGCACACTGGTATAGATAGCGCAATTGTGGGTATAAGTATAAATGTAGATTTGTTTCGCCCGCGCCATACTAGGCCATTTGGACAAAAGCCAGTGGCGATTGTTGCTATGGTACGACCTGGTTCTCCCTATCGCGGTCCAAAATTAACGATGGAAGTTCTTCGAAAAATTGAACATCAATTTGGAAGTAAAGTGGAAATCCGATTGTTTGGATCAGAAGATATTCATGATCCCCGTCTGGCCTTGCCGTTGGATTTTAACTGGACACAAGCAGGAGAATTGACGCAGTCTCAGGTCGCAAACTTGTTAAGCGATGCCGATGTTTTTGTTGATTTTTCCAGCCACCAAGCTATGGGGTTAACGGCGCTGGAGGCAATGGCTTGCGGTTGTGCAGTCATTGTACCGACTAATGGGGGAGCCGTTGAATTCGTAAAAAATGATGAGAATGGCTTGGTTGTGGACACAAGAGCCGAGGACAATTGTTATCAGGCATTAAAGAGGTTGATTGAACAAGATGCTTTACGAAAAAACATCCAACAAAAGGCAATTCTGGATGTGTGTCAGTTTCATCTTGAAGGTGCAGTATATAGGATATTGGAGACTTTATTTCGAAAGGGAGAGTAGATTCATAAACTCAAAATGAATTCTATCTCAAATCATCTGATGACATACAATAACAAATTCCACAACAAATTCCACGGGTTGTTGCAATGATTGATTATATATTAAACAGAACAATAGAAGAGCACACAAAAGAAGCCACATTTAGGTATTTACAATCTCTCCATCAAATAAATCTGGAGGAGAATGTCGAAAATCTCACAAATATTAATGGTGGCTTTGTTAGTCGATTTGAATATTTCATGCCTTGGTTAGACAATACTTCCAAAGAAAGTTTATTAATCTCTGGTTGCGCCGTTGGTAGTGAGATGATAGTTGCAAAAAAGTATGGCTTTAAGGAGGTATATGGAACTGAAGTTACAAAGGAGTACGTGAAAATAGCGAAAGAGAGATTAAATAGCGATAGATCTTTGCACGTAGACTACTATAACGGGAAAAAATTGCCGTATAAAAACAACTCTTTTTCTATGATTTGCTCAGGACACATTATTGAACATACTTCGTCTCCAATTTATTATATAAAAGAGCACATGCGAGTCTTAAAAAGAGGCGGTATTTTTTTCATTGAGTTTCCCGACAGATATCACGGTATAGAGCTTCACACAGGGCTAAAATCATACGAGAGTTTGCCGTGTATCTTTAGGTATTTTGTTTTAAAGTATTTGGCCCAAAATATAAAAGGGTATAAAGATATATTAGAAGGTTTAAAACCTGTAAGTATATGGCAAATTAAATGTTACTGCTTAATCACATTGAATATATTTAAAATATTAGACATTCAGAAACCAGCTCCTGGCTATATAAGAATGATTATTAAGAAACTATAACTGTCCATTCGCTGAAATTTTTGGCGAAATCGCGAATTTCAAAACCACCAT
>CAZLRI010000235.1:0-4477 GCA_964561745.1 uncultured Pseudobdellovibrionaceae bacterium
GCCTGCGCGGGAATGACATAAAGAAAGCGGACATTTTGTTTTTCGCTTGCTATAATTAATGGATTTTAGAATATCTTCCTGAATTATCTTATATGTAGCTTTTGAAAGCATCCCATGTAAATTAATATTTCGAACCATTTCATCACCTTTTTTGCCGGCAAAATTAATGCATTCTCTTGGTTTAACCCCTGAACGACCTAAACCCAAATTATACCCATCGCCTGATGGATCATTAATATGCACCATAAGATCCTTCATCATCACAGTATGTTTCAAATTACTGTTTATCTCTTCTTTTGTTGGATTTGGCGTAATATCGTTATTTGATATAAATAGATGATGAATCTCACCATCTAGCTCCACTGGAATATGGTTTTGATCCTTTATCGGTCCAACCACAATTTTATACCGACCATAATTGGCATTTACAGTCAGCACGTGAATTTCCCCTTGTTTCATATGCCTTAATTCACGTATCTTCTGTTTTAATTTTTTTATAAACATAACATGTGAACCATTGTTTTTCATATCTCCCCCACGTATTAAATCCATACTGTAATAGAGCAAATTATATGCCATTTACCTTCAAAAAGCAGCCTTGTATCTACTTGAAATAAAAGAAGAAATTTTCAAATTTATTTTTTTAAATATTTTACAGGGTAAAAAATAGCTAAAATAATTATTATGCGCCATATTTTTGGCAATATTATGCAAGCCTTTGGCAGCTTTATCTTTATCTTAAAGAAAGGCACAAGCGCTCGTAACAATTTAATTGTTATTGGGGATTGTCATCCCGCACTTTCGGTCAGTCAGAGGCTGATCACCTCCAGAGGCGAGCAGGCGCCCTTCGGCGGAGATGCAGAATCCAGAAAAACTAGATTCAGGACCCGCCCGCAACGCCTGAACAAGTCATTGGACTTGCGATGGCGGGCAGGTCATGTCCGGAATGACTATTGTAATTATGCACTGTTATCTGTATTGACAAAATATGAACGTCTCAGATCATCAAAATCTTACAATAAATACTGGTCACGATATATTAAAAGCTTTAAAGATCAAAAATTTTCGCATATTTTTTATAGGTCAAGGCATATCTTTTGTAGGAACATGGTCTCAGGCTGTTGCTATATCATGGTTGGTGTGGACGCTTACTGAATCTGGCTGGTGGCTTGGTTTTACCAATTTTGCAATTCAGATACCTATTCTTTTATTTGGTTTGCTTGGAGGATTTCTAGCAGACAAATATTCAAGAAGACCTCTGCTTATTATTTTCCAAATCCTGTGCATGAGTCAGGCAATAGCGCTCTCTATTCTTGCCATCATCGGTGTAATAAAACTTTGGCACATTATTGCATTATCTCTGCTCTTAGGAACTGTATATGCTATTGAATTTCCGCTACGCTTTACTTTTATCATGGACATGGTGAGTAAAAAAAATCTACTTAACGCTATCTCGCTAAACTCTGCAGCAATGCATCTTTCAAGAATAATGGGTCCAGTGATAGCTGGATTTATTATTAACAAATACAGTGAGCCCACATGTTTTATATTTAATGCATTCACATTTATCTTTCTGATTGCTGCACTATTTGCAATTGATAAAAAACCCTGATTAAACAAACTAAAAATAAAGCCACAATAAAAGAAGCTATTACAGAAGGTCTTAAATATATGTGGGAAAAGCAAGATATCAGGTACACACTTTTGTGTGTTACAATTGTTAGTGGTTTTGGAATGGTATATATACCACTAATGCCAATTTTTGTTGGCAAAATCTATGAAAAAACCGCCATCCACCTTGGCTGGATGATGGGAATGGCAGGCGCAGGTTCTCTTTTAGGAGCTGTTCTTTTAGCCAGAAAAAAACACACTGATGGACTTTTTAAATTACTTATTAAATCCACTATATTTTTTTCGCTTTCAATTATTTTATTTGCATGGATAAAAAATGAATATCTGGCTATGCTACCACTTTTTATAGCAGGGATCTTTTTAACCTTTATTTTTTCTTCAGCTAATACCTTTCTCCAGTGTGAAGCTCCTGAGCGGTTAAGGGGAAGATTGATGAGCATCTTTATTGTTACTTTCTTTGCACTCACACCTGTGGGAGCTATTATAGGAGGTGGCTTGTCTGACTTGATCGGAGCACCCTTAACTGTAACTCTTTTTGGATCTGTGTGTTTATTAATTGGATTATTAACATATATAAAGATGAAAAATATAAATGAGGCTGATTTAGATGAAAAAACTATCAAACATCCCACTATTCCCGGATTTCCGACAACTTTCAATCAGTGATGAGAGTGTATTCACAAGCTTGTTTAAAAAGTATCAACCAAATATATCTGAATACACTTTTACAAACCTGTTTGCGTGGAAAGACTATTATGATTTTCATCTATCAAAAACAGATACAGCTGTTATTGTGTTAACAAAAAAATCCGGCAAAGATGATTAAAAAATATACCATCAGGATGAAATAATTTTATATCTATAAGTACAAGACTTCTAATATTTTAATTTTAAAATTGCGTAAAAGAAATTTAATAGCGCACTTAAAACCCCAGCTCTCTTAATTCTTTATCAGACAATCCAAAATGATGTCCTATCTCATGTAATAAAGTGCGATGTATCTGAGAGATCATCTCCTCGCGTGTCCTACAAAATTTTTCAATACTATCTTTGAATAATGTTATTCTTGCTGGCAAAGGTGGCGTAGAAAATACACTCCGTCCACCAACAGGAACGCCTTTATATAATCCCAATAAAAAAAATGGTCTGTCTGTTTGATATTTGAGTTTCATTTTGATTGTTTGGATTTCATCTGGTGCGTCTGCAACTACAATTTCAACATTATCCAAGTGATTTTTAAACTCATCTGGCAAGCGATCAATACCGCATTCCACAACTTCTTGAAATTCCTTATCATTCATATAGTTATCCCCCTTACAATCAGCAAATCATCTACTAACACAAAAAAACACTTGAGAAAAACAGGAATTTATATTCTTGTCCTAATATTATGATCTGGAGAAGAATAGAACGGCCTTTTGTTCAGGAAGATATAGAGCAGAACGGTCAACAAGTAAATTTAGGAATACAAAACGCAGAAATAGAGAGCAACGAGCCATCTATTAATATCTCACACACAATACCAATCAACCAAAGCAATGGAGATAGTTTTATTCGGGTACAAGCAAATGTATTTAAAAATAAATTTACCGGTTTTAACAATATCCGCGTCAGCACATTTAGAAATTCTCAAAGTGGTGAACAAGTTTTATTCAGGTCAGCAACCCCTGCTACTGGACAACCAATCCTATCCAATTCATCTTTAATGGGTGTTCGAATCTTTGTAGGCAACTTTTCAGGGGAAAGAAGAAACGATCGCGAGATGGCAATAATAGACCATAATGGAAACATCGGAGTATTTAGACACGAGCCTTTTTAACAAAAACTTTTAAGACACTGACTTGCTTGCATCAACTCCTTTTTTCCGAAATTCAAGCACTTCATCAGCTGGAGTTACTTTAAGAGATATCGCACCTGTCGGGCACATCGGCACACATTTCATACAAGAATCGCAGGTGGACTCCTTCCATGGTTTTTCAAAAACAGGTTTCATTGTAGTTGCAAAACCTCGACCAACATATCCAAGCGCATCCAAATTTTTTATTTCAGAGCACACGCGAATACATGATCCGCAAAGTATGCATTTGTGCGATTCGTATCTTATCTTTGGATGCGAATCATCTACAAAAAAGTGGCGCTTTTCACCAGCAAAACGATCAGGCTTACAATCATATTGAATCGCAAGCTTTCTCATAGAGCATGATTCAAATGACCTGCATCCGCAAGAAAGACAACGTCCTGCTTCTTTTTGTGCTAACTTGGCAGTAAATCCAATCTCGACCTCTTCAAAAGTTTTCACCCTATCTTTAGCTGGAAGCTCTGGCATATTTATTTTGTTTTTAGCTTCTACATCATTAAAAATCTCCTTTGGCACTTCCTCTTTTTCACCCATAGAGTGCAGATATGCTTTTGATATGCCAGTTATTTTTTCTCCTTTTAGATACTGGTCAATTGAAGCTGCAGCTTTTTTGCCGGAAGCCATTGCAGTAACAGCAATGTCAGCACCAGACACACAATCTCCACCAGCAAATATACCAAGCTCGCTTGTTTCAAACGTATTTTCATTTACATCAAGGCTGTTCCACTTTGTTAATTTAATATCAATTGGTTCATCATCAATGCATGTTGCATCAACACCTTGCCCAATTGCAGATATTATTACCGATGCTTTTACTTTATATTCAGAACCTTCGATTGGTATCGGCTTTCTTCTGCCTGAAGTGTCTGGTTCTCCCAACTGCATCTTGATGCATGTAAGTGTAACGCCGTCTTTTGTTTTTTCCATTTTTACAGGCAATGTAAGAAATTTGATATCAACACCTTCTGCTTCAGCTGCCTCGACTTC
>CAZLRI010000236.1:0-4436 GCA_964561745.1 uncultured Pseudobdellovibrionaceae bacterium
TTTCAGCCAGAGGCTGATCCGCCTTTGGCGGAGTGGGGAGGGTTAGGGAGGGGGGAACATCACCCCCATCTAGCTTCCCCCATTAAGGGGGAAGGATTAAAGGAAAAATTATTTTAAAATTTCCCCTAACTCTACTTCTGCTATGGAGAAGGTTTTAAAAAATATGAGCAAAAATCAACCTTACAAAGGAGGAAAATTATAAATAACCATTTTTAAACCAGACAGTAACAACTGTTTTATGCCTGAGATGGTTTTAGATGAGGCAAACTGTTTTTGCCCTTTTCTAAGTTTTTTTCATCTTCAGTTATATGTTTTTCACTCCCCTGTTCTGATGAACCTTTGCTTGTTTCTTTTTTAGGCATTTCTTTGTTTTCAAGAATAGCATCTATCTGTTCACCATCCAGCGATTCTAACTCAAGTAATACTTCAGCGAGCTTTATCAGTTTTTCTTTATTATCTAAGAGTAATGTTTGAGCTTTTTCATAATTAGAAATAACTACTCTCCTTACTTCAGCATCTATCTCCTTAGCAGTGCTTTCGCTATAATCTGCATGTTGTGTTATTTCGCGACCAAGAAAAATTTGTTCCTCTTTTTTACCAAAAGACAATGGTCCAAGTTTCTTGCTCATACCCCACTCGCAAACCATTTTGCGTGCTAGCACCGTTGCTCTTTCAATGTCGTTTCCAGCTCCGGTTGTTTGCTGATTAAATATAAGCTCTTCAGCAACTCTTCCACCCATTAATATAGCTATAGTGTTTTCGCAAAACTCCTGATTTTGGGTATATCTGTCATCGATTGGCAATTGTTGTGTTAATCCAAGAGCTGCCCCTCTTGGTATTATGGTAACTTTATGAATTGGATCTGTTCCTGGAATTAATTTTGCAATCAATGTATGGCCAGCTTCATGATATGCAGTGTTTTTCCGTTCACTTTCATTTATAATCATACTCTTTCTCTCTGAACCCATTAAGACCTTGTCTTTAGCCAACTCTAGATCATGCATGAAAATCTCTTTTTTATCAGCACTGGCAGCCAGCAAAGCAGATTCATTAACAAGATTTTCCAAATCAGCGCCTGAGAAACCCGGGGTTCCTCTTGCAATTGTTTCAAGCTTAACATTTTTTGCCAGAGGTTTATTTCTTGTGTGTACTTTTAGTATTTCAAGCCTTCCATTGACGTCAGGACGTGGAACAACAACTCGCCGATCAAACCGACCTGCTCTTAAAAGAGCTGGGTCCAAGACATCTGGCCTGTTAGTGGCTGCCATGATGATTACACCATCATTTGATTCAAACCCATCCATTTCAACAAGCAGTTGGTTTAAGGTTTGCTCTCTTTCATCATGACCGCCGCCAAGCCCTGCCCCTCGATGCCGGCCTACAGCATCGATTTCATCAATAAAAATTAAGCACGGTGCATTTTTTTTACCCTGCTCAAAAAGGTCGCGTACACGTGCAGCACCAACTCCAACAAACATTTCAACAAAATCAGAACCGCTGATTGAAAAAAATGGCACTCCAGCTTCTCCAGCTACAGCTTTGGCTAAAAGCGTTTTTCCAGTTCCAGGAGCGCCCATTAAAAGAACTCCTTTTGGAATGCGACCGCCAAGATTTGTGAATTTTTTTGGTTCAAGAAGAAAAGCTATAATCTCCTGCAATTCCTCCTTAGCTTCTTCAACTCCAGCCACATCTTTGAATGTAACCTTTTTCTGATTTTCAGTGAGGAGCCTTGCTTTACTGCGTCCAAATGACATGGCTTTTCCGCCACCAACCTGTATTTGCCGCATTGAAAAGAAGAAAAATCCAAACAATAATAGCATCGGTAGCCATGATATTAAGATATTTTGCCATAACGGTGTTTCACTTTTTTTCTTGTAATCCACCTTTGCATCACTTTGAGACAGGAGTTCAAACGCTTTTTCGCTGTTTAGCGGACCAATGGTTGCAAATGCTTGCCCATTTTTGGTGTCACTTTTAAACTTACCTGTGTATTCTTCATCTTGAATAGTAACATCTTCAATCTCATTTTTTTGAACTGCTGATAAAAACTCTGAAAAGCTTATTTTTTGAATGGCTTCCGTGGGTTGGCTCATAAAATGCAAAACAGACAAGACCGCTAATATAATTATAAACCAGAGGGCAACGGTTTTGTGAGCTTGTTTTATTTTATTATTTCTTCTCTTTTTTGGAGGCATATATTTTCCTGTGTGTTGTTGTTTAATTAATAGCTAAAGAACATATAAAAATTATTATAATAAATCAAGAAGTTAAGCGGAATATAGATAGTGTGTCATTATCACGCACAAATCTATAATTTTTAGGAAGCATATATTGGCTTTTTTTATTTTTACCAATTGATAACTGGTCAATGTGCTTTATCTGGTCATAATTCAAATCTTTTTTATCCCCTTTTACTGATCTGAAAGCCTCAATTATAATTTGGCATCTTAATTCATCTGGCAGCTCAATAAAATCAGGTCTATTCCAGATGATTTTTTTATTTTTGATCTTAAAATTAGCTTCAGCAAACTGTTTTGTAATAAAATTGATTGTAAGCATTGTATCTCTGGCTGTCTCAGCAATAGCTGAAAGAGATTCTTTAATCTTAGGATTAATCAGCTCTAACATTGGAATGACTTCATGGCGAATTTTATTTCTTTTATATTTTGTCTTTTTGTTAGATAGATCATTTCTATAATCAACCCTGAAGTTCTTTGCATATTTTTCAATATCTCTGCGGCTAAAATCAAGCATTGGCCTGACAATAGATATTGTTTTATTAATCTTTGTACAGGATGGTATCCCTCCAAGACCGGACAAACCAGTGCCTCGAGATATCTGTAATATAATAGTTTCCGCCTGATCATCCATATGATGAGCTGTAGCTATTAAATTTGCACCTACCTTTGATGCTGTTTTCATCAAAAAATCATACCTGAATTTTCTGGCAGCGTCTTGAATGTTTTTTTTAGCAGGGCTCTTCCAAGTAGAAGAATAGTAATTAAATTTATAAGCAGCAGAAGCATTGCGGACAAATTTTTCATCTTTGTCTGAAGCAGATCCTCTTAAATTATGATTTACATGAGCAACGGTTACACGAAGATTGAGGATCGGACAGATTTTTGATAACATATGCAATAACACCATTGAATCAACGCCACCTGAGACAGCAATGACAATTCTATCCCCATTTGATATTAAGGAATATTTTTCAATATATTTTTCAAATTGTCTGAACATATTTAGAATTAATAGTAAAAATTTTTTATTTTTTTGAATGGGTATTTCCCCTTTGTCTTATGCTAAGAAAAAGCAATGCAAGCAATACTCCTAACATTGCTCCTGCGCCATCTGCCATAACATCAAAAACACTGCACTCTCTTCCATGAACATATAGCTGATGTATTTCATTAGATATCCCATAAGCAAGGGCAAGCAAAAATGCGGCAAGACCTATGACCTTATTGTTAGTTTGTTTAAAACTTCTGATACCCCACATAATTGCTATACTTAAGCCTAAATACAGCAGAACATGGATAATCTTATCAAGATAAGGTATGCTTGGAGCATCTCCCCATGTTCTTGATGACAGATAGTATATAAATCCAGCGTAAGCTAATGGAACTAATAAACGTATTTTTTTCATGGCAATCTTTCATATGTTTTTAATGGGTCTGCACAAGTGCAGGGTCAATTTAATTTTCATTAAGGTTTGTCATCCTCGGACTCGACCTGCCCGCCATGCACGTCTTGCGACGTTACAAGGCGATGCGGGCGGGTCCGAGGATCCAGAAAACCTAGATTCTCGTGTCAAGCACGAAAATGACAAACGAGAATTAAATTGTCGAAGCACTAGATTTAAAAAGATTACATTTTGTATTTGCCGAAATCTTCTGGAGAAAGGTTTTCAAGAATTTCAGCCCATTTTTGTTTTGAGGATTCTTCAGTTGACCCTTCCTTGCCCAAGTCTATTTTCCGCGATTTATCGATGACTTTTTTATCTACAAAAATAGAAGCTTTTGCTCTTAAAGCAATTGCAATTGCATCAGATGGTCTTGAATCTAAAATAATAGAGCGATTGTCGTGTGTTAACTCTATTCTAGCATAAAAAGTATTGTCTGATAGATCGTGAATTAGAACCTTTTCCACTTTTATCTTTAATTCGCCCAATAAATTTTTGATAAGATCGTGTGTCATTGGACGGGACAAGTGAATATTTTCAAGTTCAGTGGCTATTGAGGAAGCTTCAATAAGCCCTATCCATATTGGCAAAGCAGATTTTTCATCCATATCTTTTAATATGATAATCGGCATGCTGGTAAAAGGATCTATTGTTAATCCAGTTACCTTCATTTCAACAAAATTATTTTTTTCAGTATTTGTGCTTTTTTCCATCGAGCCCCCAGTATGCATCAACTATTGGTTTAATAAACCTT
>CAZLRI010000237.1:0-4433 GCA_964561745.1 uncultured Pseudobdellovibrionaceae bacterium
ATCTATACCTCCATCTACCATTTGTCCGTCATTCCACACTTGATGCGGAATCCAGATTTTCAGTTCCCCAATTTAACTGAAAGAGCGCACGGATTCCCGCCTTCGCGGGAATGACAAAAATGCAAAATATGTCAATTTTATAAGCGATACACTCAGTCTTTCCCTAAAATCCCTTATATGGGTTAGGACCGAACCCCTCCAATTTTTTTATAAACTCATCTAATATCTGTGGTATTTTGTAATATTCAGAGATAGATACCTGTTCCATCTGGACCCTTCCAGACTCGAGCTTTAGTCTGTCAAGTGTTTCGGCAACCTTCGACAATCTGATTTTCGCCAAGTGGCTTCCTGTTGCGAAATGGCACTGATAATCATCGCCATATTGACATCCAAGAATGATTATGCCGTCAATACCCTTTGAAAGGGCATCAGCCACCCATACTAAGTTCATTGAACCTGCGCATCTCAGAGGGACTACCCTAACGAAAGGATTATATTGGAGCCGGTTAAGACCAACCATGTCCAGCGCCGGATAGGCATCATTTTCACAGGCAAAAACTATTACCCTCGGCTTTTCATCTTCTTCTTCGGGCACCTCTATATTTTTTACCATATTCCCGATCATATCAACTGAATAGTTCTTGAAAGAAATGATCCTCTCCGGACATGCGCCAAGACATATTCCACACCTTCTACAGCGGCTTGGATTATAAAGTGGATTGGCCTTTTCGTCTTCATTAATAGCGCCAAAGGGGCACTCCTCTGTACATCTCTTACACTGGGTACATTTCTGCATAAAGAACTCTGCATATGATGTGTCTCCTGCTCTTGGATGCACAGCCTCTCCTCTGGATGTTAATTCAACACACTGGATGGCCTTAAGCGCTGCGCCTGTGGCGTCTGTTACGGTTGAAGGAATATCCATGGGAGCCCTTACAGAACCGGCAGCGTAAACACCTGTTCTTCGGGTCTCATATGGAAAACAGATAAAGTTGGAATCAGGATAACCATTAATGAGAGCCGGCGTCTCTCCCCCTTGTCTGTATTCGAGATTTAAGATATCTGTTTCAATCATAACATAAGGAATGAACTCATCCCCTGGTTTCACACCCGGTGGAAACACTTCTTCTCCCAATGCGGCTACAGGAACCATGCCGGTGGCAAGAACGACAAGGTCGGCATTCACCTGTATCTTTTCACCAAGGAGGGTATTTTCTACCTCGACTGTGAGATTCTTATTTTCATCCTCTGTAATGCCTACAACATCTCCTTTTGTCAGGAATACCCCTGCATCATTCTGCACACTCTTATAAAAGTATTCGTAATGTCCCGGAGTCCTCATATCTTTATAAAATATGTAAGCCTTTGAATCAGGGTCCTGATTCCTTATGTATTTTGCCTGTTTGAGAGCTTCGACACAGCAGGTTGCTGAACAATAAGGCAGATGCTTCTCATCCCTCTGCCCGGCGCACTGGATGAAGGCTACGCTCTTGACAGGCTTGCCATCTGAGGGACGCACCATTGTCCCTTTTGCAGCCATATCCTCCATCATATAGTTTGTTATTACATTGGGATATTTCCCAAAACCGAGATTGGTAATTTTTGTTGCATCATAAGGCACTGTGCCGGCAGCCTCAACTATAGCGCCAACCCTAAAGGTCTCAGCACCTCCATTTCGTTTGACAGTGACATCAAATAAACCCGGGGCGCCTTCTATCTTCTCAATTAATGAAGAGGTGTAAATCTTAACCTTTGGATTCTGTTGAACTTCTTTAATTAGATTATCAATTTCCGGCTCTTCCATCTCTGCATAAGGAGGCTTCGTAGGAGATTGTTTATAAATTTTGGACATCCATCCGCCGAGGGAATCGTTCTTTTCTACCAAGAAGGCATCATAACCTGCCTTTGCCGCCTCATTGGCAGCAGTGATTCCAGCCAGTCCTCCGCCAACAACCAGGATATTCTTAGATGGCTCCTCCACCTTATATGGTTCCGGCGCCTCCATCTTCTGCATCTTCAGGATTCCCATCCTTACGTAGTCTTCAGCCATCATCTGTGTATCTTCATCATTAGGCGGATGAGACCACACAACCCCTTCCCTTAAATTTACCCTTTCCACAAGCGGGATACCAATATCAAAGACATTATAATTTACACGTGGTGAGCATGCGGCAATTATAACTGCATTTACGCCCTCTGCAGCCATGTCCTTTTTGATAAAATCGACGCCTTCCTTCTGGCATAAAGATGGATGGGTCTTGACAACAGGGGCCTTCATCTTAGCGGCAACCTTCGTTAATTTATCTATGTCAAGAGAACTCCCGATTTCACAATCAGTGCAGATATAAACTCCAATCTTTTTCTCCATGATTTACCTCCTCCCCAAAGATTGAATTGACTTGAGAGCGGCAGCAGCAGCGGTCTGGACCGATGAGTAGACATCAATCGGCTTTATAGCGCAGCCGGCAGCATACATTCCAGGCGTGCCGGTATTTGATAGAACAAAACCATCGGTATCATAAGACACGTTTGAAGGGATTTTCCATTCTTGCGTGCTTGGAACCATACCGGTGGCAAGCACCACAAGGTTAACCTTTTCATGAATCTTCTCACCTTTAAGCGTATCCTCTGCTGTAACTGTAATATCTCTGGTAGCAGGATCCTCCTCAATCTTTGCAACCTTTCCTTTAATAAACTTTATCTTTTCATCCTGCTGAATCTTTTTATAAAATTTTTCATATCTCGTTCCAGGCGAACGAATGTCAATATAAAATATAAATATCTGTGCCTGAGGATATTGCTCCCGCACATAAGTTGCATGCTTCATAGAGGCAAGACAGCAAATGTAAGAACAGTAAGGAAGGTGATTTTCATCTCTGGAGCCGGCACACTGGACAAAGGCTACCCTTAAGGGCTCTTTCCCATCGGAGGGGCGAAGTATCTTACCATTAGTAGGGCCATTTTGAGAGGCCATCCTCTCCATCATCATATTTGTTATTACGTTCTGATATTTCCCGAATCCAAGATTATCAATCTTTTTTGCATCATAAGGATTCCAACCGGTGGCCCAGACAATAGAGCCAGCCTTCAAGGATAGGCTTTGAGTCTTCATGTTCAGGTCTATAGCATTATATTTACATGCCTCTACGCATTTGGCGCATTCAGCCTTCTTACAGACCTTATCATCAATAACATATCTCAATGGAAAGGCAAAATCATTGGGAAGATAGATAGCCTTTGTCTTATTCATGCCAAAATTGAAATCGTTTGGTCTTTCAATCGGACAGACATCAACACAGGCCCTGCAGGCAGTGCAATTCTCATTCACATAGCGAGGGTTTAATTTAACTGTTACATCAAAGTCTCCCTCAGCGCCCGAAATCTTTTCTACCTCTGCGGAGGTATATATTTTTACTCTTGGGTTGTTCTTGATCCTTCTATAATTTATCTCAAGTCCGCAATTAGGCGGGCATAACTTCGGAAAATACTTATTAAGCTGCGCTACCCTGCCACCAAGATAAGGATTCTTTTCAATGAGTGTTACCTCATACCCTACCTCGGCAGACTCTACTGCTGTAGTAATCCCGCTTATCCCTCCGCCTACAATCAATATTTTCTTTGTATTCTCCGCAGCCATCCTGGGTCCCTCCATATATTTATTTATTAAAAGTAACGTATTTTGAATGTTATTAGTATACAAAAAACCATATATTTGTCAAAGTGTATGAAAACCACATTCTTCTGATTTGATTGATTCAAATGCCAAAAATACCCTCTTTTCCTTCTCTCTTTTGTCCTCGGATAGTCCTTTAAATTCAATCCTCTTAATAGCCTCAACGGCATCATGCCTTGAAGGTATCTCCCCTAAACCGTGACCGATTACTTTACCGGTTACTGAGTCTAGAATCTCCGCATCCTTCCCATCAGTTATAACAGCAAAGGGGATTGTATAAATATCAAAAATTCTTGCACAGGACAAGACCTCCCTTTCCCATGAAGACAATGAACCACGAGAACATTTTATAAGCATGAATCTCTTTCCTTCAACCCCATTTAGAAATAAGTTTCTAACGGCGTCAACACTTATAACAAGGTCAACCTTTGCCCTGTTTATTTTTTCGTCTATAACGATGTCAAATCCCCTGTCAATCTCTATATCATCTTTTAAATAACCCTTCTCTTTAATGAGAAACCGTTCAATCACCTGTCTTACTCTTTCGTCAGTTGTGTCAACAACCTTCTGCCCTGTTATAAAGTCAATAAGTTTTTCTTCAACACTATTCATACTTATACCGCCTTCTTTTTACCCCGTTAGAAAAAAGTTTCCTAACGGGGTTTATACCCTTCTTTCACCCTTGCCCGTGCAGAGGCAGACAGGTTTAATGTCTCTTCAAGCATCAGGATATATTTCAGGTATTTGAATCCGAATTTCA
>CAZLRI010000238.1:0-3022 GCA_964561745.1 uncultured Pseudobdellovibrionaceae bacterium
TGCGCGCCGTCCATCCGTTCCCGTCCGTGAGTCCGTGACAGAGTCCGTTGACCAACCCACAGACACGCCCGCCGAAACCCACAATCCGCCGCAGGGACAAGCCCGCCCAGCCCGAAGCGACTCCCATTTGCTCATCTCCTCCCCATTCTCTTTCACAACCCCATCTTGCCCCAAACTTCGCGCTCATCCCCAGTAAGAAAGTAACAGCAAAACCTAATACCCTAATAGGGTGTCCAAATTCTATTCGCTTCAATTATTTCTACATCTTGCGGAAGCACAATATTTTTTTTGGATTCAGCAAAGAAAGTTAAACCCTTGTAAAAAGCCAAATATTGATGAAACTCTGAAAGCAAGCCCCTCTTATGTGATACTACAACTATTGGAGATTCAGATTTTGAAAGAATGCTCGAAAAAACGTCAGATTCTACTTTTATCATTATCCCCGAAGTTGCAATTGCTTTTAGTTGCTCAACACCATTGGCTAATGTATATTGTTTCATTTTTTATCCTCACAATCATGTTATTCGTATTATTCACTATATTAACTTTAATCCTTCAGAGAGGGTGGCGACAACATAATCCAACTGCGCCTCCGAAATAACCAAAGGCGGTGAAAAGGCTATAACATTACCTATCGGATAACCTGTTGAAATACACATTACACCTTTACTCAACATAAAACCAATTATTTTAGAAGTTGCCTCAGGATTAGGTTCCTTCGAATATCTATCTTTAACAAGTTCTATTGCGAGAGCCATACCTCTTCCCCTAACATCACCTATCACTCCAAACTTTTCTTTCAATTCATAAAATTTTTCGAGCAATTTTTGTCCTACTGCTTCTGATTTTTCTATTAATTTTAAACTGTTCATCTGTTCGATTGTTGCTAATGCGGCGGCGCATGACAACGGATTAGGCGCAAAAGTACTTCCGTGTAATGAAATAAAACCATCAGTATCCCATGCATTCATTATCTCTCTCTTGGCAATACAGGCTGCTAAAGGTAGCCCGCCCGTCATTGCCTTCCCTACGCATGTAATATCTGCAACCACATTTTCGTGATCCATTGCAAGCCAATTGCCTGTGCGCCCAAAGCCTGTAAAAATCTCGTCAGCTATCAACAAAATTTTATATTTGTTACAAAGAACTCTTAAGCCACTTAAGAAGTTAGGTGGTGGCACGATGTAACCATGAACACCTTGAATTGGCTCGACAACAATAGCACCAATATCAGGTATTCCAGAAACTCTATCTTGAAGCAGACTTTCAATAGATTGTAAACACATCGCCCCTGTGTCCGAATCCTCATGAAGCATATTAGGTCTATATGGATTTGGATATGTAACAAACACAGTTTTAGGAGAAATTACTTGGGTGAATGGGTCTCGAAATTCTCTTTGACTAGATACTGCCAAAGCACCAATACTCTGACCATGGAATCCGCCGACAAAAGATATTACTCCAGATTTTTTCGTAAAAAGAATAGCGGTCTTTATAGCAACCTCTACTGCTTCAGAGCCGCTATTAGTAAAGATTAACTGAGAATCTAAATGTCTGCCAGCAATTTGAATGATTGCCTCAGCTAATTTTGCCCTCAAAGAATGCGGAAATATCTCTCCGACAGAATGTAATAACTGATTGCTTTGTTCCTGAATAGCAGCAGTAACACTAGCGTTGCTGTGACCAACAGCTGCTACGCCAAATCCAGATGTACAGTCAATAAAAAGGTTTCCATCAACATCATATACATTTGCGTCATGAGCCTTCCTCCAAAAAATGATATTTTCATTTTTTTGCGTTGAAATAATCCCGCGTGGTTCATATTTTTCAGTCAATCGGGCTAATTCTTTTGAATTTGGACCTGGAAGTTCTGTAATAACTTTGGGAAGTGATTTTCCAAAGATTTCATCCATATCATGCACTCCTACTTCTTGATGTTGATGGAATTCAAGAACTCATTTCGAAGGTTGATGCTTTTTCGAAAATTTCCTAAGAAAACCTTACTCACCATATTTACCGAGCAATCTTTTACGCCTCGAGCCATAGCACATAAATGCATACCTTCTGTCATAACCGCCACCCCTTTTGCTTCCAATTTTTCCATAAGTGTTTCTGCAATTTGAACGGTTAATTTTTCTTGAATTTGTAGGCGTTTTGCGTACATGTTAACAACTCTAGGTATTTTGCTTAGTCCAATAACTTTTTTGTTGGGAATATATGCGACATGTGCTTGACCATAAAAAGGCAACAAATGATGCGCGCACATACTAGAGAAATTAATGTTACGCACAATTACCATGTCAACAGAATCCGTTGAGTAATAAGCATTATTAATGAGAATATCAGCATCTTGATCATATCCCTCTGTTAATTCTAGAAGGGCTTTGGCGGCGCGATATGGTGTCTTGTCTGTGATATCTTTATTGCTGTGGGGTTCTAAATTGTGCAAAATTTCTTGAAACGCTTTTTGAATTATCTTTATTTGTTCATCTTTTCTTTTCTTTGAAACCAACATTGATATGCCTCTTTATCTTAAGCAAGAGTTTCGGAGTATGTTGCTGACTGCCCTGGCTTTTCACTCACTTGGACAGAAATTGTAATTAGATTGTTGTATCCATCTTGGCGAACGCGGGTTTTGATTTTTTGGCAGATGTAAATCGCCAGCATTTCTGTTGACAAATTTGCTAACTCCAACAATAAAGCATCCTCTTTGGGAATAAGGTAATTTTTTCCGTCAAGGGAAAATTCAATGTTTTGATCATTGATTGAAAAATCAATCCTTTTGTTCAAGGTTGGTATTAATGTATGTTCATCAAGTTCCTTGCATATTTCACGAAGTATTGCCTTTATATATCGATAATCTACAACAAAATAATCTTCCGTCAAGTATCCTTCAATTTCTAGGGCTACTCCAAAATTATGCCCATGAAGTTTTTCTGATGATTTTTCATAGGTTAATAGAAACGCGCAAGAAAAATCAATTCCCGTGTCTAACCGAATCTTGAGAATTTTTTTTGTTTTT
>CAZLRI010000238.1:3032-4404 GCA_964561745.1 uncultured Pseudobdellovibrionaceae bacterium
TAAAAAAATTGCTATAAAAGCTGAGTTTAAAAAACTAACATATGGCTGAAAGTATGTGATTACGTGTAGTCAGTTTATGCGATTTAGCTTATTCTTCACTGGAAAAGATTATAAGATACCCATCAGGGTCTGAAATTCCAAATTCGACTGTTCCATATTCTGTTGTTCTTAAGGGCAAAGGTATATCATATCCATCAGTGAACAATTCGGCAATTTTTCTGACTTCTGATGTTGTCGAAAGTCTAAAAACAAAAATAGTAATACCGCCTCTTTGCCGAGCGGATAATCTGGGCATTTCCACAATAGTGTCATCCCATTTTTGAACCATGAACCTTAACTCACCATTTTTCAATTCTGCCCAAACAGGTTCACCATCTTCTGGCACCTTGAGAGAGACTGTGAATCCTAAATTCTTTTCATAAAACTCTATGGTCTCGCTTACATCTTTCACAATCAGTTCTGGGGTCATGGAAAGCAGTTTCATTTTTTTCTCCTTTTTGTGGGTTTAATTTTTTATGCCAAGCAAGCCCGCAAAACCATGTTTGTGAGGTTTGCCGTGGTCGTAATCCCATTCCAATCGATCTTCATAAATTAATACTCTTAGATATTTGGAAAAAATGTCTAAAAGTTCATTTGCTCCAAAATAATGCTCAATCGCTTCTGAAAACTCACTGACTGGGTCATTGTGGGTTACTGCTGGATCCCGATCTGTATGAACTTCCATAAATATTAAGCCCCCTTTTTTCGTTGTCTCAATCATTTTTGTTGCAATCATCAGCCCCTGTTCTTTATCCAAGTGATCTAATAAAGTTATTCCAACAACTAAGTCATAGTAATCGGCAGTCCAGTCAAAACTCAATACATCACAGGCGTTTATTATTAGCAAATCTTTCGATATATTTTCTGTTTCTATTCTTTTTAGAAGTTTTTTTATCCCTACGGGTGATTTATCAACAGCAGTAACAGTAAACCCTCTTTTCAACAAAGGTATAGTGTCTCTTCCCTCGCCACACCCCAAGTCAAGAGCAAATCCTTGATCTAAAGGGTTTTCATCAAGGTATTTATCCAAAATTCTTGTCGGCTTACTGCCAAATACCAAGTTGGGAGTGTTATATGCATCATCGAATAAATTCTTTTTCATGGTTATTCGACTCCAGCTTACGTTTCATTTCTTTTCTTTTGTTGTGGTGGAAGTTTATCGTATAGAAATGAAGAGATTAAATTTATCGCAAGTGCAAGAATAACTCCTTGAATAATTATGTTGCGTATATTTTCAGGAATTTGATACCACAATTGGATTAAGTTTCCTGGTAGCTTAATAATAAACCCGAACTGGAATACTATCACCAGAAACAGAGCTATACTAAGTCTC
>CAZLRI010000239.1:0-4393 GCA_964561745.1 uncultured Pseudobdellovibrionaceae bacterium
GCAGAATTTGCAGAGATATTAATCCAAAAATAAAAGTGGTTTTTGGAGGGCCGCATTCCTCTGTAAGATACAGGCATTTATTGGAAGAGGGTTCATGTGATATTTGTGTGGTTGGAGAGGGTGAGATTGCTTTTCGGGAATTAATGAAAAGTATTGTTTCAAATTCCAATATATTTGACATTGAAGGTATAGCTTATATAAAAGATAATGAAGTAAAATATAAAACAGGTAAATTTTTTGACAATTTAGATGAGCTGCCATTTCCTTCTTATGACTTAATAGATTTTCATGCCTATATAGAAAACCCGTATTTATATAAAAGTAGAAGTGCGATACCGGAGAAGTCAATTTCTATGATAACAAGCAGGGGATGTCCTTTTAATTGTGTTTTTTGCTCTATTAAATTGCATATGGGCAGGAAATTCAGATTTCATTCTCCTGATTATGTTTTGCGCCATCTACGGTTCTGCATCGAAAAAATGGGCATCAGAAAATTTCATTTTGAAGATGACAACATTTCCCAGGATAAAAAAAGATTTGAGGAAATTCTGGATAAGATAATCGAGAGCAAACTTGACATAAAATGGGATACACCTAATGGTATTCGCGCTGATACATTGGATTTCAATATACTGAAAAAAATTAAACAATCTGGCTGTATTAGTTTGCAGCTTGCCATAGAATCCGGTAATCAGCGCATCTTAAATGAGGTAATTAAAAAGCGTTCTTCTTTAGATTATATTGTGAAGATAATAGAATACTGTAAGGAATTAGAAATTAAGCTGGCGGCTTTTTTTGTCATAGGATTTCCCGGAGAGACAATAAGCGATATAAAAGAAACCATTGCTTTAGCTTTAAGATTATACAAAACCTACACAGTGCTTCCAATATTGTTATTTGCAACGCCGTTGTATGGGACAGATTTATATAAAATTTGTATGGAGGAAGGATTGATTGATAGAAACCTTACGGACGAAGACCTTGCTACTGCAACGCAATTTTTTGGAAATCCTCTAATCTCCACAAAAAATTTCAGCAAAGAGGATCTAAAAAAAATTGCAAACGAATTTGAATTGGAAATGGATAAGCTTGTAGGCCAAGATTCATTCCGCAAGATTTTAACTGATAAGAAGTCTATTTTTTCCTCAGTAGAGAGGATTAATTTATGATAATGGACCACCTGAAGAATGCATCGTTATACTATGGTATTAATGAAAAATTTGCAGCCGCTTTTAATTATCTTGGGAATGCGGACCTGTCAGATATTAATCAGGGGAAGTATGAAATTGACGGTTCTAATATGTATGCACTTGCCCAGCGGTATATGACAAAGCCAAGAGAAGACGGATTTTGGGAGGCCCATCGGAGGTATATAGATATTCAGTATGTTGTTAAGGGAGTTGAGCTTATCGGGTATGCAAACATTGATAATCTGAAAGCCGGAGAGTACGATGAAGTAAAAGACTTTCTGCCGCTACAAGGCGACGGAGATTTCATAATAGTGCGGGCTGGCACTTTTGTTATCTTTATGCCGCAGGATGCCCATATGCCTTGCCTGACAGTGACTACCCCGCAGACTGTTGAAAAAATTGTATTGAAGGTGTGTATAACATCAAAATAATATTTAGCGGTCTTTTTTAGCTGATAAATGACAAGACGCTAAGCCTTATAAATGTTTTTGTTAAGCAGGTATGTTTTTCTTAATAAACTGGCTTTTTGTAGAATACGTTCTCAGTTGATATAAACTGGAGGAGACAACCATGAACAATATTAATCTAATTTTTAATGAAAGTGCTGATATTCAGCAATTTTCTAAAAACTATTTTAGCCACCTTTTTAAGCTGTTGAATGACCTTGATACGGATGCTATTGCAGCATTTGCCGAAGAGATGGAGAAAGCACGGGAAAATCATAATACAATATTTTTTATTGGTAATGGCGGTTCCGCTGCGACTGCTTCGCATATGGCAAATGACTTTGGTATGGATGTTCTTAAAAAAGGCGGAGGCGACTTGCCATTTCGTGCATTGGCATTGACGGACAACAACTCAGTTATGTTGGCCATTGCGAACGATGATGGTTACGATCGTCTGTTTGTAAATCAGCTTCGTATTCATTATCGTAAAGGAGACAAACTCGTGGCTATTTCAGCAAGCGGAAACTCTCCCAATGTGGTTGCTGCAGCGGAATGGGTAAAAGCCAGTGGAGGTAAGGTGATGTCTCTTGTCGGGTTCGACGGCGGCAAACTAAAAGTCGTTTCAGATATAGTAATACATGCTAAAACAGACAAGGGTGAATACGGGCCTGTTGAGGATGTTCATATGATAATGGACCATTTGATAGCGAATTGGCTCCAATATAGAGTACAGCAGGAGCAAAGTAGGAAAGGAAGATGATAAAATTGCCTAAAGGTGCAAGGGTTTTGTTAGGGCCGTCATCTTTTGCCTCAACGGATTCTTTGCCTTTGAAAAAACTTGCAAGTGCCGGTTTTGAGATTATTAATAATCCATATGGCAGAAAATTGACTAAGCAGGAGCTGGTTAAATTGCTGCACGGAGTTACCTGTCTGATTGCAGGACTCGAGACTCTGGACGAAGAGATTATGCACAAATCTGAGCTTAAGGTCATTTCACGGTGCGGTTCAGGGATATCTAATATAGATGTAGACGCCGCAAAAAGGCTGAATATCAAAGTTTTCTCAACACCATACGGCCCAACTACTGCCGTAGCTGAACTCACTCTGGGAGCTATGCTTGCCCTGCTAAGGATGCTCTCTTTTATGGATAAAGAAATGCACAATGGGAAGTGGACAAAAAAAATTGGCGTGCAACTTGAAGGCAAGGCTGTGCTAATTATAGGATTCGGACGAATTGGCAGGAAAGTCGCAGAACTATTAAAACCGTTTAATGTCAGATTGCTCGTTGTGGATCAGGATATTCAGGAAAAAATGAAAGGGGTAGAAATTCTTTCGATTAATAACGCATTGCCACAAGCCGACATAATTACTATTCACGCAAGCGGCGAACAGCAGATTATTGGCGATAGCGAATTCAAACTAATCAAAGATGGAGCATTTCTGTTGAATGCCGCAAGAGGACAATTGATTAATGAAGATGCTTTGATTAATGCTCTTGAGAGCGGCAAGATTGTAGGCGCATGGCTTGATACATTTGGTGTGGAACCATACACGGGCCCTCTAAGAAAATATTCGCAGGTGATACTAACCCCTCACGTAGGTTCGTATACTGTTGAATGCCGAAAATCTATGGAAATGGAAGCAGTTGATAATTTGCTCTCCGCATTTTAAAGATATATAGCAATGGCACACAAAGATAAGATAACAGAATGGTTATCAATTGCTGCCGAGGCTGCTTTTAATGCCGGCCAATATATTTTAAATCTTGAAAAGGGGAGAACGGTTAATATGGATGCGGGCAGAGATATAAAAATAGCCGCTGATATTGAATCAGAGAATATTGTTTTAAATCTTTTAAAAAATAAATCCCAATTTTCAATTTTGTCTGAGGAGAGCGGAATAATAGAAGGGAGGGAGTCAGAGTTTAGATGGATTATTGATCCTCTGGACGGTAGCTTGAACTACTCACGTCAAATTCCAATATGCTGTGTTTCCGTTGGCCTTTATAAAGGAAAAGAACCAATACTTGGCGCGGTTTATGATTTTTATCGTTCTGAACTATATACTGGCATTGCTGGCAAAAGCGCATGGCTTAATGGGAAACGGATTGGACATAGTTCGGTAGATAAAAAAGAAAAGGCAATAATCTGTACAGGTTTTCCTGTTAATACTGATTTTTCACAGATGAGCTTGATGAACTTTATTCAAAGAGTGCAGGAATATAAAAAAGTGAGACTTTTGGGTTCAGCTGCGCTGTCTATTGCATATGTTGCATCTGGGAGGGCTGATGCATATATAGAAAAAGACATTATGCTGTGGGATGTAGCGGGAGCTTTGGCGATTGCAAGCGGCTCAGGATGTAAATGTGAGATAAATGATGGATCTCATCCTAATGCATTTCGCGTTACTGTTTCAAATGGAAATTTTGATGTTAATTAGCAAAAAATCTTAAAGCAATGGCAATAAATCCTGTAGTTACAGTTTTAATGACAGTTTATAACGGCGGGGAATACCTCAAGACTTCTGTCAGGAGCATTCTAAATCAAACATTCAAGGATTTTGAATTTCTAATAGTAAATGACTTCAGCGCAGACGATTCTGTGGGTATTATCAAATTGTTTAATGATGACCGCATAGTAATTTATAATAACGAAAAAAATATAGGACAGACAAAATCCTTAAATGTTGGACTTAATCTTGCCAAGGGAAAGTATATTGCAAGAATGGACGCCGATGATATGGCATTTCCAATGTGGT
>CAZLRI010000240.1:0-4393 GCA_964561745.1 uncultured Pseudobdellovibrionaceae bacterium
ATATTATCCGTCTCGCCGGATTTACTCCCTCGTCGGTGATTTGTGAGGTAATGGAAGATGATGGACATATGGCACGAACCGCGTCTTTGTTGAAATTTGCAAACAAATATGGACTTGCCAGTATTACTGTTAGAGACATTATTAACTTTCGTAATTCAACAGGCGAAGATTTAATTCTTGCGTCAAATTATTTGGCAGAACCTGAAGCAAAAGCGTCATCCAATGGAAATGGAAAAAGACCCCATTAGAAGATTGTGTTTATGATAAAACAAGTAGCAGTAATTGGAAGTACAGGTTCAATCGGTCAACAGACGTTGGAAGTAATCGCGTCTCAAAGCGATAAGTTTCGGGTTGTTGCATTGGCGGCAGGAGAAAATCTGGAGCTACTTAACGATCAAATTCGCCAATTCCAACCTGAGATGGTAGCATTAGCAAAAAGCGTTTCACCTGAAAGAGTTAACCATCCCAAACCTCTATTTGGCGCTGATTGCCTTAATGAGATTGTCTCTTACCCAAACGTTGATATAGTAGTAATAGCTACGCCGGGCCGCGCGGGACTTTTGCCGACACTTTCTGCAATTCGTGCTGGTAAATGTATTGCCTTATCTAATAAAGAAGTATTAGTTATGGCAGGTGAGATTATTATGTCTGAGGCCCAAAAATATGGTTCGGAAATCCGCCCCGTTGACAGCGAACATAGTGCTATTTGGCAATGTATTCAAGGAGAGGGTTCAGAAAGTATTAGTAAGCTGTGGCTTACTGCTTCTGGTGGGCCATTTCGAGAGTTTCCAATTGAAAAACTTAAAACTGTAACTAGCTCTGAAGCCTTAAATCACCCCAATTGGAAGATGGGTCAAAAAGTAACAATCGATTCCGCAACTTTGATGAATAAAGGATTTGAAGTAATTGAGGCCCATTGGCTCTTTGGAATGTCTTATGAAAGGATAGAAGTACTTATTCACCCAGAGAGCATGATTCATTCAATGGTAGAGTTTATGGACGGTTCCATCAAGGCCCAAATTGGTGCACCTGATATGCGTTTGCCTATCCAGTATGCCCTGAACTTTCCAGAACGCGTTCCTAATAACTACCGCCGTATGAACTGGTTAAATGGCCAATCTCTAAATTTTAAGCAGCCAGATATTGACCGATTTCCCTGTTTGGCTTTAGCCTTCAAAGCAGGAAGAGCGGGCGGGACATATCCCGCAGTGTTAAGCGCTGCTGATGAAATTGCTGTAGAGTTGTTTTTACAAAATAAAATTGACTTTATCCAGATTGCTACTATTCTAAAAAAAACATTAGATTCTCATAGCTCGGTTCAGAATCCTCAAATCGAGGATATCCTAGCCGCAGATATATGGGGACGAGATTTTGCATTATCGTTGGTTTAGGTAATAACATGACAAGCAAAGCCACTGCAATTGCACATCCAAACATAGCCTTCGTAAAGTATTGGGGAAGACTTGATGATAAATTACGTCTTCCTATGAACAATTCAATATCAATGAACCTAGACCCACTATCGACGATTACGACTGTTGAATTCAGTGATGTGTATAAGAAGGATGACATTCAAGTATTGGACTCACAAACCAAGAAATCCGACACATCGCGCGTAACTGCTCATCTCGAGCTTATCCGAAAGTTAATGAAGATAGTTACTAAGGCACGAGTTGTTTCCAAAAATACTTTTCCTCAATCATCAGGAGTCGGATCTTCAGCGTCAGGGTTTGCTGCACTCACATTAGCAGCTACTAAGGCAATAGGTCTCGATTGCTCAGAAAAGGAACTGTCGATTCTTGCGCGGCAGGGTTCTGGCTCCGCTTCGCGTTCAGTTCCCACAGGATTCGTGGAGTGGATCGCTGCTGCTTCCAGCAATGAGTCTTTTGCCTATACTATTGCACCGTATAATCATTGGGATATTAGAGATATAATAGCAATAATTGAGACTTCTCCAAAACGAGTCAGTTCCACGAAAGGGCATCTTCAAATTAATACGAGTGCCTTTTACAACGCCAGATTAGCTAAGCTTCATCAAACGCTCGCAGAAGTCCGAACTGCTATTTTAGAGAAAAATTTCAGAATGTTTGGAGAAGCCATCGAGGCTGAAGCTATTTCTCTTCATGTTGTAGCTATGACTTCTAAACCAGCTATTTTCTATTGGGCTCCGGCTACCTTACGACTGATACAAGCTATCCAGAATTGGAGATTAGGTGGGCTAGAAGTCTATTTCACAATCGATGCTGGGCCGAATGTTCACCTAATTTGCGAAGCAAAAAACGAACAAAAGGTAAAACAAATGATCGCAGTACTTGATGGAGTGAGAGAAGTACTGGTCGCCCAACCAGGTGAAGGTGTTAAACTAAGCGAGAATCATCTTTTCTGAGTTCGGAAGACTGCTGGAGCAGAAAAATGCCTATAAATATGAATGATTTTGTCGCCCGCTTTGGTAAACTTCTTGATATGTATTTAGATATTGGCGTGCTGAACAAAGAGCAGATAAAGTTTATTTCACCAGTAGTTGCAGAAACTGCAGGATTTTACGAGGCAATGCCAGTTTCCGTGATTGAGGAGGTGAAGGCAGGAATTAAAAACATCGCGAAGGCTTTCTTTGAAAACAGAGAAAAATATATTGAGGCCGTCAAACGCCTCGATTCTACTATTCCTGTTCCGAAATTTAAGTTGCTAGGCTTCAATTTAGAGAATGTTGTCAACAATCGATACCTAGCACCACTATATTACACCGGCTGGTTCTCAGTCAATAACGGACTTGTATCCCCAATTTTTCCGTTCATAATGGCGCCGATTGTGCTCGAACGCCAATTCTATTCGGATGCAATCCTTAACGGCATGGTTCCAGAATTGACAGGCGTAGCGTATAGCGATGTCATGCACTTATTTCCTCCCAAAGAAAAATTGCATGATAATATCAACTTTAATGATGCCTTACAAAATGTCAAGGAATTTGCAAACGATTTGGCATTGGATATGATTGAATACTTCAAACCCCAAATTGGTGGAATAAAAGGTTCAGAAGATGTTTACGAATTAGGCGCCCCACTTTACAGAAATCGATCAGAAGTCTCTTTTACTTTTTCTACGACTTCTGGTCTGATAATACCATTGGAATACAAAGGAGGGCAGCGAAGTCACAAAAATCCTTTGCGAAGGAAATATTTCGATGAGGGGCTTTTGAATCCACTGGCATCCAGAATGAAACGATATTATCAATGGAATTTATCAACCACAGCTAGAGCACTTTTCCAAGATTATCAGATGGCTATGGATGGGGAGCTTTGGAAACAAGAAGCAACCAATCTTCTCACAAAGGCTTTTAATGTTAAGAACTTAGAAATTTCCGAGGCAGACTTTGAAAATTCATTTGTCGACAATGTAAATATTGGAGCGCTAAAAAAGACAGGAACAATATTGACAAAAAATATTGGGATTGTAACTAATCGCGATCCTGAAAGGAAAAAGATCTATCACGCTGAACTCCGAGCAGGAGATATGATATTCGAAGATTGGATATCAACAATCCTAGAGTTCTTGCCTGGCGTTATAGAAGGTAGCGTAGATTTGGATTCTTGGAATACCAATTTTGAAGCCAAAAATAAGGATAGCCACAAAAAATCACTTCCTTCAGTTCTCAAACAAAACCTATACGACATAGATATTAGACGCATAGTAAAACCAATGGGAGAAATCTTGCCCCGAAAAGAAGCAGAGAGCCATGTACGCAGATTGCTGGAACTCGGAAAAGAAATACTTAGTAATTCACAGGGCAAACAAGATCTCATACAAAAAGATAGTGGTTAAGGTTTGTGCCAATGAATATTAAACAGATCTTAGTACTTCTTTTTATTCTTTATCAATTGGTTGATTTATATGGATTTATTAATTTCTTATTATCGAAACATAGTAAAAGGTTCTCTCCATTGCATAAAGCAACCTTCCAAATATACAGAAGAGTTTTTGTTAGCTCTCGAAATAAGATAACATTCGCCGATGACACCCTGATATATTTAGTCTCGTTCACTTTAATATCGGTTTTATTTCTTTTTCTAATTCTGTTTTCGAAATTTCCTTCGACATTTGTGTTAGTTGAACTCATTATCTTACAACTAACAATTCTTATAATTATGATTGATTCGTTATTTTGGATTTACTATTCTGCAACAGCACCCTTAACCCGTCTGGATGCTGTGATGGATGCCTTTTCCATGTTTAAGGAAAAGCAACAAACTCCCAAGTTCAAAGAGAAACTTCAAAAGATTAAAGAGAGGATGGCAGAGTACAATCCTCGAGAAATTCTACCTAAGTTTTTATTCCGTCTATTGATTATTGTTGCTGTGTTTACATTGGTTTATTCAATCATATATTTTAGTCTCAC
>CAZLRI010000241.1:0-4390 GCA_964561745.1 uncultured Pseudobdellovibrionaceae bacterium
GTTGTTTTTACTGGATTCCTGCCTGCGCAGGAATGACAAAAGAGAGCAAAAAAGCAATTGCGACACAGTCTCCAAGCCCGAGGATGACAACCCGCAACTTCGAGTGTCATGAACTACTAGTTTTCTCTATTTAAATGATATTTCTTTGAAAAAAAAGAGTTTTCTTATGATTTTATAATCATTTATAACTTGCTCTGCTAAAACATTGTAGTTATGTCTATATTTATTAACATTTTCTATCATATAATAGGGAGAATATATGGACTCTACATTAAATGGCAAATCTATCATTCTTGGAATAACAGGAGGAATTGCTGCTTATAAATCCTGTGACATAGTCAGAAAACTGGTGAAACAAGGTGCTAATGTTAATGTTATAATGACCAGATCAGCTCAAAAGTTTATAACCCCTCTTACATTTCAAATCCTTTCGCAAAATCAAGTATATACAGATATGTTTCACTATCAATTCGATGCTGATGTTCAACATATTGAGCTTGCAACAAATGCACAGGCAATACTCATTGCCCCAGCCACAGCAAATACCATATCAAAGATTGCCTATGGTATATGTGATGAACTTCTTTTATCAGTTGTTTGTGCAACCAAAGCAAAGGTAATCTTTGCACCATCTATGAATACAAATATGTGGGAAAATCCAATTATTCAGGAGAATATACAAAAGCTAAAACAAAGCAGATATCTCTTTATTGAACCAGAGCATGGAGATCTTGCATGTGGATATCAGGGTAAAGGCAGGCTTCCAGATCCAGAATATATTATCAATTATCTAAAAGATATTATATGAAAAAGATTAGAGTTCTTATTACAGCAGGACCAACAAGGGAGTTCATTGATCCAGTAAGATATATATCAAATGCATCATCAGGACAGATGGGGTTTGCTCTGGCTGAAGCTGCAAATAAATTAGGGGCACACGTTACGCTTATAGCAGGACATGTTAATCTCGCAACTCCACATGGTGTCAAGCAGCTGGATGTTACAACCTTTGACGAAATGTTAAGGACTGTAAAAAAATATTTTCCAAAATCTGATGTAATATTTATGAGTGCTGCTGTTTCAGATTTTACACCTCTGGCTTATTCAAAAAACAAGATCAAATATAAAAACACTAAAAAACCCCTCAGCCTAAGACTAAAAGTAAATTCAGATATACTAAAATTGTTGGGTAAAATTAAACAGGATCACCAAATCATTGCAGGCTTTGCACTTGAGACAAAAGACCTTGAAAAAAATGCCCTTACTAAGCTAAAAGATAAAAATTGTGATTGGATAATAGCAAACACAGCATCTGCAATTGGAAAACAAAGCAGCAAGTTGATTTTGTTTTCAAAATCCGGGGAAAAAATTGTACTGCCCAAATTGCCAAAACAAGAGTCTGCACTATTAATATTATCGTATGTGTTAAAAAATTTACAATCTCCATAAAATAAGTAGAAGGTATTTGTCGAACGGCTTCTGAATCGCCGCCATCTAAGCCATATAATTTGCGGCGATGAAGGCAGGCGACTTTACGGCACCTGAGTAAAGTCGTCGAAGTGAGGCAAAGACCTTTTACGCAATTTTTATTGTTTTGAAAATAGTCCAACAAGCTAGAAAAGATTTTTTAAAACAACGTCACAACCATTCCTGCAGTAAGCACTACCATAACCACGACAGTAGCAAGTGTAACTGTATTCCATACTGGCCCATTAGTAAAATCGCCCATTAATTCTTTCTTGTTTATCAAGAAGAACATAAAAATAAGAACAAAGGGCAACAGAATTCCATTTAATACCTGTGAAAAAACCATTATAAAGAAGAGCGGAAAATTAGGAATCAACACAACAGCAGCGCCTATAACGATTAATGCTGTATATAATGTATAAAACTGGGGAGCTTCTTTAAAACTATTATCAACACCAACCTCCCAGCCTAAACCTTCACATACATAATATGCTGTAGACAATGGCAACACCGAAGCTGCAAAAAGAGATGCATTAAACAAACCAAAGGAAAACAACCATGAACAGTATTTGCCAGCCAAAGGTTTTAGAGCCAAAGCAGCATCAGCTGCAGTTTGAATTGTAACACCAGATTTAAAAAGAGTAACAGCACATGCTATCATGATGAAAAAAACAACTATTCCGGCAAGCGCGCACCCTATTAACACATCCCATCTTGCGTAACGATAAGTTTTAATATCAATCCCCTTTTCGACCACTGCTGCTTGCTGATAAAATTGCATCCATGGGGCTATTGTCGTACCAACAAGACCTATTAACATATAAAGATACGGGGTATCTAAGTTAATCTCCGGGGTAATTAGACCGATCCCCACTTCGGTCCAGTTTGGATCAGCTAGAAATCCAGATATAATATATGAAACATAAAACAGGCACGCGAACAAAAACACCTTTTCAACAGCTTTTGAAGTCCCCTTAACCACAATCAACCATACAAAAAAAGCACTGACCGGAACTGTATAATATTTTGATAAACCAAAGATTTCCAAACTAGCAGCAACACCAGCAAACTCAGCCATTACGTTTCCAAGATTAGTAATTAACAGAGCAACCATTACATAAAAAGTAACTTTGGCGCCATAATTTTCCCGAATTAGATCTGACAATCCCTTGCCAGTAACCGCTCCCATTCTGGAGCACATCTCCTGAATAACTATTAATGCGAATATTATAGGAATAATGGTCCACAAAAATGAAAAACCAAAATGAGCTCCAGCAATTGAATAGGTTGCAATGCCACCAGCATCATTATCAACATTAGCAGTAATAATCCCCGGACCTAAGACCGAGAAAAAGATAATCAGGTTTCTCCACATCCCCTTATTTTTGTCTTTTTTCTTCTTTGCCATAAAAACCAATTATGAATTTCTTCCCCACGCTTCTTCAATAATAACAGCCAGAACATCATCAACAGTGATAATGCCTTTTAAAGTTCCTTCATCATCAATAACAGGCGCTGCAAAATAATTATACTTGGCAAGCATTGTAGCAACATCTTTTAAGCTATCACCAATGTTTAAACATGGAGGTTTTGTTAACATAATTTCCGATAGCTTCATATTTCTGTCAGCATTGAGCAGTTGTCTTAAAGATACGATTCCTATTAGTTTGAAATCATCATCAACTATATAACTATTATAGATAGTCTCTGCTTTTTTGAGTTTAACCTTAAAGATATCGTCAAGAGCGTCGCCAACTTTAATATCTTCTTTTAGATCAACAAACTCTTTTGTCATTAATCCACCAGCTGAATGAACTTCATGCTTTAACAACTCAATCAACTCTCTGCTTTTCTTTGGTGGCAGCATTTCAAGAAAACGCTCTGAATCTTTCCTTGGTAAGGCTCCTAAAAGATCTGTAGCTTCATCAGCTGGCATTTTTTCCAATAGATCTACTGTAGTTTTTGGATCAAGCTCCTCTACTAAATCAGCCTGCCATTTTAATTCCAGTTCAGTTAAAATATCTATCTGACTTTGTGGGTCTAAACTTTTAAAAAGAGCTGCCCTGTGATATGTGTCAAGCTCCATCAACATTTCTGATAGATCTGGCGGTGGAATAGAACGCAGTTTAGCATGATCTACATTTAGATGAATCTTACCGGTTAAAGGTTGTATTGAAAGTGGCTGGATATATTTCCATGGAATGAATTTTTCAGCTAATAAATAGCGGGAGTGGCGATTTAAAAACCGAACAACAGCATCAACAAAACGCTCCCAGTTAAGTCTTCTTACTAAACCACGAACTCCGATATCCACATGAGCTATTCTCAGACTATTATCAACCTGCAAAAGATGAACATCATTAACACGAACAACCCTTCTGTTAAATGTATCCACCACCTGCTGGTCTAATATCTTTTTTCTAAGAGTAATTCCTGATTCAGCAACATATGAAGAAACCTGAGTTAATGTATCAATAGATACCTTTAATTGAAACTGCCCTCCTGAATGATGAATTTTATTCCATGGGATTACATAATAACGGCGTCGAAACAAACCTGTGACTATTACAAGCTCTGTAAGACGTGGATAAGCTTCTTCAAGACCGACTGTAAAATCAAACGGTCGTCCGAGCCATCGACCGTGGCGGTCGAGGACATCCTGTTTGGTGAGTTCAGTAAAAAAGATAAACATAAATTGTCTTCTGCTCTGTTCATAATGCTTTTTTTCCTTGTGCCACTACACTTTCATAAAATCAATCACAAAATTGGTTATTAAAGGCTCATTGTGCAACGTACGTACATCGTACATCGAAAAAACCTAACAAACCATGATTGACAAAATACTGTGTTTTACGATGTACGTTCGACTATAGCCCCCGCAAAACAAAATGACCAACTCTGCACATGAGTAATAAGAGAGATT
>CAZLRI010000242.1:0-4360 GCA_964561745.1 uncultured Pseudobdellovibrionaceae bacterium
GATGAAGGATCTGTATAGAAGATGAGTATAATTTGTTTGAAGGTTTTGAAGTAACTTGTCTTGTTTTTTCTATTGGTATCTGGTATTAGAAAGATCGGCAAAAGACAACAAAAAAGAAAATTGGAGGTGTTTGTTATGCACCAAATGTATATTTTAACTGCTTCTTTCATTAGATGGCTGATTATTGGATCTATTGTCATAATGGTTGGCTTTTCATTCACCACCGGTGGAATGGGTCTTTGCGGTTGTGGGGGATCAAGCAGTGACAGCTCGCATCAAGATATTGTTACACCAGCTGTTAGTATAGACCTCATAAAGTTAGATGGCACATCTCTTGAGCTGACCGACCACCCAATTCCATTAAGATTAGCTGTGCAGGCAACCTTTTCCGAAAAAATGCAAGCTACTACACCGGAGCAGGGGGCGTTTACTGTGGTCTCTCCAAATGGCGCGATTGTTCCCGGAACCGCTTCTTGGAATTCAGAAAATACTATTTTAACTTATACCCTCTCCGCAAATCTAAAGCCAAAAACCACATATAAAATTAAAATATCTCAACTTGCCGCTTCAACAAACGGAATTGTTATTCCTGCGACAGAACAATCATTTGTTACTATGACAAAAGGAGACATAAACGGCGATGGGATTTCGGATGTTCTGATTGGAGATGACGGAAATAGAAGTGGAGACAGGGGCAAGGTATATGTTTTTAGCGGGGCATCTTTGTCAGGTGATAAAAAAACATCCGATGCTATGGCTGTTATTACCGGTGATCCGGATATGTTGTCAGGTTTTTCTAGCAGAAACATTTCAATGACCGGTGATGTAAATGCAGATGGTTACGAAGATATCATTGTTGGTAATTTAAATTTATTACCACCATGGGGACCTGACTGTAGATTAGACAAAATTGCTGTTTTTAGCGGTGCTAAACTTTCTGGTAATATAACTTTTTCTGATTCCTTGGCGATTATGGAAGGTGAAAGAGATGGGGACTGGATTGCTAAAGCATTTTCACCTGCTGGCGATATAAATATGGATGGTTATGATGATATTGTTGTAGTTAATGAGAAAAATGCTTATATTTTTAGCGGCAAATCCATGTCCGGTGCGCTAAAAACACAAAATGCCATATCAACTATAATGCCAACAGAGGCGAATGAATATATGGGGGAGTGGTGCTCTGGAGAGTTTGTTTCTGATTTGGGTGATGTGAATTCAGATGGGTACCAAGATATTGTAATAAGCACATATCGTAACGAGGCATCAGGTGGTTCTGCCGGTCTGGGCGCTTATATCTTTAGCGGCAAACTGCTCACTGGCAATATAACGTTATCTCAAGCACTTGCCAAATTTCTGGATACCTCTTTGGATAAAATAGTTGTGTCGAGAATTGGAAATGTAAATAAAGATAGTTATGATGACATTGCTATTTTTACACGCAAAAGTACGACAGATAGTTCGGGAAGATATGTGTCTTTAGGTGGGAATTGTTATGTCTTTAGTGGCGCTACCATATCTGGAGAAATACGACCGTCAACAGCTATTGTTAACATAACGTTTTCAGATGTCATAGTAAAGGCAATCGGGGTTGGTGATGTAAATGCAAATGGGACACCGGACATCATGGCGCTTAGAAATGCAGCGGGGGATATTGGGGATATTTTTGATTTATCATCTCTTGGTAATCTGACCCATGAGAATGCCCTTACAACATTTGATCTTGGTGAGGATTTTCCTGGTTATAAAATTAGCGTTGATGATTTTTCAGGTATTGGTGATGTTAATTTGGATGGATATAGCGATGTAATAGTTGGTGCTGAAGGGGGTAAGAGCGGTAAGGTGATAACTGATGTCATGGGGTATTCTCATCCCAGCTGTGAAGGTGCCGCATATATATTTAGCGGAGCATCATTAACAGGAAGTGTCTCTGCAAGTAAAGCAATTGCTGTTATTCGAGGTGATACAGATGAAGATTCTTTAGGATCATCTGTTGCCGGTACTTATTGATTGATACAATAATTATATGACTAATTTAATATAAAATGACCCAAAATCTGAAAGAACCAAAGCAGCTACACAATCAATTTAATTTTTATCGGTAGTCACTAGGGAGAATTAAATTGACGAAGCACTAGAAAAAGGCTGATTAACAAAGAACCTCATAGAAAATAAAAATATAACAAAGGACTTGTGATTGTCACATAAAGGCAAAGCAATTTGGTGTCTGGTTTTGACTGCAATATTATGGAGTTTGGGCGGAGTGCTTATCAAAGAGGTTGCGTGGTCGCCATTGGCAATCGCCGGTGCCCGCAGCTTTATCGCTGCTTCTTTTTTACTAATATATACCCGCAATTTTCATTTCAGGTTTTCATTTGATGAGATTGCCGGAGCATTAGCTTACACCTGCACTGTAATACTCTTTGTATCAGCAACAAAACTAACTACAGCTGCTAATGCCATTTTGTTGCAATACACAGCTCCCATTTATGTTGCTCTTTTTGGTGCATGGTCAATGCTAGGAGGATTGATTGTTTTAGGTGCTGTTATGCTGCGTGGAATTGTTAGTGTGCGATGTCGACATCAAAAGAGAAAACTGATATTTAAATATTAAAACTATAATCTTCTGCTTCCCACACTTAAAGTTATACCAAATGAAACCGGAATTTCAGATCCAACAACATTTTCATCTTCAGTAGTATGCAATGTTATATGATTTTCCAGCGGCTCATAATTGAGTTCCATGCCAATGCCCACAAAGCAAGTTTCTAAAAAATTTATCATTACTTGAAAACCAAAACCAACTGCAAAGCCGACCTGAGAATCCATAGTAATATTACTATTTGTAAAATTCTGATAAAAGCCATTAAGATTCAGATAAGTGGCTGCTGACAAGCGTGTTGAGATTGGAACATTTACTCCACCTGAAAATTGTGCTGCAAAGCGATAACCTTGTGTATCTCTCAAACTCTCTACTAAATCCTGATCCCACTTCATTTGAACCAGTAATAAAATGATTCCTGATCAGAATGTTTCTCATGATGGATATACGTGTTGGTATTTCTGTGCGATTTCGTGATTCCAAAACAGGCAATTCATTTATTTCAAATGGAAACCCCCTTCCAAGTTCTTCGACATCAGCTAAAGTAAAAATTTCTTCTTCTCCATTATCTCTTCTAAATGTTGTGCGGGCGCCATCTTCATAGCCATGAGATTGCACATAGGTGTGGGCAATATCTTTTAAATAACCGTACTGTCGTGCTAAGTTGTTTATGTCAGAACGGTTGGTGCTTTCATGGACAACAACCTGATATCCATGCCTGATTAGTGATCTTATGTTAGTTACATTTGAATTTGGGCCATTTTCAGTGTCACATCTTGCGACAAAGGCTAATGCCAAAGGTCTGCTGTCATTTGTTGTTCTCTCAATATCGCCAATAGAGAATACATAACTGTCATGAGACAATGTTCTTAATTCATTCAAATTATAACTGGAGAATCTTTGTTCAGGAAACGCGGTAATGCCTAATTCTTGAAATTGCGTATATGTGATTTCCCGTATTCGGGTCAATTCAGCAGTTGAGGATTCGTTATCTCTCTGGCTTTCTAATGCATCTAATACTGTCAGTTGCAGTTGCAAAGGATTGGAGTTATCAACAATAACATCTGCCAGTATTCTTAAACTTCTGTCAGAGAGTCTAGCGAGGTGTCTGGCTGCTAATTCTCTTACACGGATTGGATTGTCAGATAAAAGCAGTTGGGTGAGTTGGTGCTCTGTTTCTTCCGGCAAATGGAGTTCATGTATGGGATTTTGTATTCTGGCAAGAGCCCGTTCTGCTTGTCTGCGCACTGTTTCGTCTGGATCTCCTGTTGCCCTGATAAGTGCTATTTCAGCTGAATCTGTTATAATTCTATTTTCGCCTAATACACCTAAAAACCAAGCTGCATTGGCTCTGACACGAGGATCTGGAGATTCTTGCAAAAGATTGACCCATGTTGCGATATGGTCTGTATTAAAAAAAGGATGTGCAAAGTTACTTGGCTCAAATACTATATTTTGGTCATGCTGATCTAGGATAAGGAGTTTTAAAAAAACAGGGGAGTTCTCTTCTGCTAAAGCTTCCAGTCTGATGCCAAAATATCTC
The DNA here is from genome assembly GCA_964561745.1 of uncultured Pseudobdellovibrionaceae bacterium. Lineage (GTDB taxonomy): Bacteria > UBA10199 > UBA10199 > 2-02-FULL-44-16 > DYJF01 > CAZLRI01. The sequence continues at coordinate 4,146 of CAZLRI010000242.1, forward strand.
AGTTGGTTTGTTACCTCTCTTCTGACGTTTATATTTACTTCATCTGCGCCTTGTAAGCCATCGTGTTCTAGAAGTATTAATAGTTCACTTAAGCGTCTGCAAATAGCAGTGTCCTCACTTTCTAAAAAACTTCTGCCAAGTGCCTGAATGATTCTGGGAGCTATAGCCCCCGCAAAACAAAATGACCAACTCTGCACATGAGTAATAAGAGAGAT
>CAZLRI010000243.1:0-4357 GCA_964561745.1 uncultured Pseudobdellovibrionaceae bacterium
CTTTTATCACTTATCTTCTCCTTATGCTAGATGCCCTTCGGCAAGCGGATACGATTGTCAGAGGTGAGCAGGATGATTGCGACACACAAGATACATGGCAAGAATAACTTGGAGATCGCGCCAGCCACGCCAGAGGGTTCGCACTCCTGGCATGCCATCGTTTTTGCGACCGAGGTGTCCGCCGATCCTGCCGATCCACAAGATCGCCTGTTTCAACGTGGGCGGTCGGGTATTTGGAGGAGGCGGTTCGCCTTGTATATAGCTTTGCAATGCCCTCCATTCGTCTTCACTGATAATCGCTGTACATGGGAGATCAGGATCGATCCTCGCAAAGCAAAAACTCTGCAAATGAATTGTTTAGAGGAAGTTTTCCTTTTTTTACTAATTTAGTCATTTTGAATCATCCTTTTTGGCGTCAGTGACCCACCTGAATTTTCTGTGAATAAGTCGTCATGAATAAAATTCTGATACTCTTCTGCATCTTTGGCCTGATCTTTTAATTCTTGCTCAAGATTCATAATCCCCCCACAATTTCAATTTCTTCATTCAGACTGTAGAGTCGATATGCCGACCCGTCTAGTTCTCGCTCTAATTTGCTACAATTAGGATTGAACGGCTTCGAACTATTCGCCTGCCCTGAGCTATGTCGAAGGGGTTCGTATATGTTACGAATACGTTTTGAGTTATAGTATTGGGTCATATTAACCAGCCAACTCTGCTGCAATCATTTCTGCCTGTTTTAAAACGGTTTCAGTTGCCAACTTTTGCATATCAGGGGGATATCCAAATTGTCTTAACGTTCTTTTTACTATCACTTTCAATTTAGCCTTTACGCTCTCTTTAATCGTCCAGTCGATTGACGCGTTGGCCTTAACACGTTCATATAAAACAATTGCCAGTTCGCGAAGCTTTTCCTTCTGCATTAGCTCTCGCGCACTTTGATTATCTGCGATGGCTGTGTAAAAAGCATACTCCGCTTCAGAAAGACCCATATCCTTGGGCTCTTTATCCATATTCTGAATATTCTTACCCAAGTTTATTAGCTCTTCTATGACTTCCGCCGCAGTTATTATCTTATTGTGATATCTCTTTATCGAGTTTTCCAACATCTCCATTAAGCTCTTGCTCTGAACAAGATTTTTCTTCATTCTCGCTTTGATTTCATCAGAAAGCAATTTCTTTAATACTTCAAGCGCAATGTTCTTATGCTCCATATTCTTAACTTCAAGCAGAAACTCCTCTGACAAGATAGATATATCCGGTTTTTTAATTCCGGCAGCATCGAATATGTCAATAACCTTTTCAGAAACAAGAGCCTTATCTATCACCTGCCTTATTGCAGTTTCAATTTCCTCGTCTGTTTTTCCTGTTCCTGTGCTATCAAATTTAACCAATCTTGATTTCACCGCCTGAAAAAAACCAACCTCATCCTTCACATCCATAGCCTGCTCGTGAGGAATGGCAATTGAGAATGCCTGTGATAACGCTGTTATTTCGTTGATATATCTCTTTCGTCCATCTTCGAGTCCGAGAATATGATCCTCTGCCGACAGTATGAGAGATAACTTCTTTCGTGTATCCGCCTCAAAATACTCCTCATAGGCAAAACCGTGAAACATCTGCGAAACTATCTCCAGTTTCTCAAGCATAATCTGAACTGCCTTTTCTTGCGCAACTGCTGGGTCTCCCTTGCCACCACTGTCAGAATAAAATGATAACGCCTTCTTTAAATCTGCGGCTATTCCAAGATAATCGACTACAAGACCTCCGGACTTATCCTTGTAAACACGATTTACCCTCGCTATAGCCTGAACAAGGTTATGGCCCCTCATTGGCTTGTCCATATAAATTGTGTGCAAGGAAGGAACGTCAAAACCAGTAAGCCACATATCGCATACAATCACCAGTTTTAGACTATCCTCAGGATCCTTCATTCGGTCTGCAAGCCGTCTTCGCTGCTCTTTTGTTGTCTGATGTTTTGCTATCTCAGGTCCGTCCGACGATGCAGATGTCATTACGACCTTTATTACTCCTTTGCGAAGCTCATCATTATGCCATTTGGGCCTTATCTTGATAATCTCACTATATAAATCTGCGGCTATACGCCGAGACATGGTTACTATCATTCCCTTACCGTCAGGTCCACCGTTTCCCTCGCCATTTCTAATTTCAAAGTGGGATACGATATCTTCTGCAATCTGTCTCACCCTGTCTTTGCTGCCAATAAGAGCTTCCAGCTGTGTCCACTTGGCCTTTGCCTTTTGGGTTTCAGTTAGGTCTTCCTGCTTGAGCTCCTCATCCAATTCAGAGACGAGCTTCTTTCCCTCGTCGCTTAGGCTGATTTTAGCAAGCCTGCTTTCATAGTAAATTCTTACAGTTGCCTTGTCATCGACAGCTTGAGAAATGTCGTAAACGTCAACGTAATTTCCAAAGACAGCTGGGGTGTTTATGTCTGTGCCTTCAATCGGGGTTCCGGTAAATCCAAGATATGTTGCCTTTGGCAACGCATCCCTTAAGTATTTAGCGAAACCATACACGGTCTTCTTTCCTATAATATTTCCATCATCATCCTTATCATCAATCGTCTTTGCCTTAAAGCCGTACTGGGTTCTATGCGCCTCATCAGCGATGACAATAATATTTTCTCTATCAGAAAGTTTTTCGTAAATATTACCTTTCTCAGGTTGGAATTTCTGAATGGTAGTAAAGACTATTCCGCCTGAGGCAACTCTGAGCAGTTGTTTTAAGTGATCCCTGTTGTTTGCCTGTATCGGCTCCTGCCTTAAAAGTTGTTTAGAAGCGGCAAAGGTGTCGAACAACTGATCGTCCAGGTCGTTTCTATCGGTGATTACTACAATTGTAGGATTATCTAGTGAAAGAACTATCTTCCCTGCATAAAAGACCATAGATAATGATTTTCCGCTTCCCTGAGTGTGCCAGACAACACCGCCCTTTCTATCTCCAACAGGTTGAGTTGCAACCGCCGCAAGCCTCTTGTCGTCTTTAAAACAATCAGGAATGAAAATATCATCTGTTTTCTTATCAATATGCCCAGATGCGCGTAACGTAGATTCAACAGCTCTATTTACAGCATAATATTGGTGGTACGCAGCGATCTTTTTAGCGGTTTCAATCGTTGTTATACCAGTGTTGGTATCTTCTTTTTTAGTTTTTTCAAAAACAATGAAGTGCCTAATGAGATCAAGAAGCGTCTTTTTATTCAGCATACCCTTGATAAGGGTTTCCATTTGCCCAACAAGAGGGGACGCTTCAACTTTGCCGTCAGAGGTTTTCCAAGCCATAAAGCGGCTAAACCCAGATGATATGGAACCAGCTCTTGCTTCCAGTCCATCAGAAATGACCATTACACTATTATAAACAAAAAGACTTGGAATAGCCTGTTTGTATGTCTGCAGTTGTTTATATGCAGACATTACAGTTGTCTTTTCATCCGTAGGATTCTTTAGTTCAATTACAACAAGTGGAAGACCGTTAACAAAAATAACGATGTCAGGACGTTTGTTAACGTGATTTTCAATTACGGTTAACTGGTTAGCAATGAGAAATTCATTTTTATCTGGATTGTTGAAATCGATGAGCCATACGAGGTCGCCTCTGCTATGACCTTTATCCTGATAAGTAACCTTAATTCCCTCTGTAAGCATTCGGTGAAACTCTTCGTTATTGGCTATAAGTTCGGGAGAATTAAGCCGTTGAATTTGCCTGATGGCATCCTCTAGTATCTCTGATGGGATATTGGGATTGATTCTGGCTAACGAATTTTTGAGGCGATCTATAAGAATTACATTCTCAAAGGATTGCCTCTCTGGATTTTTGCTGTCTGGATCTATGTCTGGTGCATAGATATAATCATATCCCTGCTTTTCCAGAAGTTCGATTGCAAAGGTTTCTATTTGTGATTCGGTTATTTTAGTCATAGATTTTAAATTTCATCCATTTTTTCCATATGTTTCTGGCAATTCATACGAAATAGATTCCGCCTCAAATAAAACGATTTCTTTTCCCCTAAATTTTTCTTTAGCTCTTTCGTTAATCTCTCCTTTACTCTTACTTGTGGTTGAAATGTATAACTTATTGATATTAGACTTTTTGATCTGTTCAAAAATATGATTGTCATTCTCCGATAGAGAACAGCCAATAATTACCATCGATCCACCTAGCTTTGACAATTTATTATAGGCATTTTTGAGATATTCGCTTTTATTTATCTCGTCGATTTTATTGTCTGATTGAAAAACACAAATAATATCTTTTTCACCGTTGTTTAGTATTTCTTCGAGTCTATCGTACAATGCCTTATCAGAAGATTGTGTAATTTTCTTTTCCATTCTGCCGT
>CAZLRI010000244.1:0-4352 GCA_964561745.1 uncultured Pseudobdellovibrionaceae bacterium
GGGGAATTAATATCGTGAATGCCAAAATTTACCTCAACTTATTGAGAAGTTACTGCAAAGGTTCATAAGTATGGATTAATTAACATACGGAGGTCTAAGTGGTTCCTGAAACTTCAGAATATATAAATCTTTTTGAATACTGGGCAATAATTAAAAAAAGTAAGCGATTCATAATAACTATTGTCCTCTATTTTTCTTTGTTTGGAATTATAGTAAGCTTTGTTTTACCAAAGACCTATCAGGCAAAAGCTGTAATTATGCCTGTATCATCTGGTCGTGGTGGAATGTCTATGATTGTATCTCAACTAGGTGCTCTTGGATCTCTTCCCGGATTATCTGGTCTTAAATCAGGTGATGATCTGACTAAATTAATTGCAATTCTCAAAAGCCGAACTTTGGCAGAAAATGTTATTAAAGAAAGAGATTTAATGCAGATTCTTTTTAAAAAACAATGGGGTTTTAAGATAAAACAATGGAAGTATCCTAATAAGCCTCCAACTATGGAAAAGGCTGTGATTGCAATGGGAAAGAAAATGTTATTTGTAGAGAATAAAAGAGAAAAAATCCTTATGATTAAAGGAGAGTTTGACAATCCAATTTTAGCAGCAAATTTAGTTAATACATATATTGATGAATTGCAGAAATTCATAACTGCAAATACATTTACAACTGCAAAGAGAAATCGGGTATTTATTGAGGATCAGCTTGAGGATAATAAGATTGATTTACTTGAATCAGGAAAAGAGATAAATGAATTTTATAGAAGAAATCAGGTGTCCAATGCAGAATCAGAATTAGATGTAAGTATAGATATGAAATCAGGTGTTAATGTGGAACCTAACTCTAATGATTTTCAGGTTGAAATCCCGGGTTTGTTAAGTCAGAAAGCTGATTTGGAAAAAAAGATCTCAGAAGCTAAGGTTGTAAAAAATGTACCTCAACAGGTATATTTAACTTATCAGCTTATGCGCAGAGAGCTTCTTGCAAAGATCAACGCATTATTAACAACTCAATATGAGATGGCAAAAATAGAAGAAGCAAAAGAGGATCTGTCATTTCAGGTAATAGATAAAGCAGTGCCACCGGAAAAAAAGTTTAAACCCAAGCGTAAGCAAATATGTATGATGTCTTTTATCGCAGGATTATTTCTTTCTTTAACAATTGTTTTTTCTAAAGAATATCTTCAAAAAATGAAAACTATGACTAACAGCAGAATATGATAAATGTCACATTATGATATGAAATGTGACCAAGTCTGTCATCCCGTACTTGATACAGGATCCAGAAAAAGCCTGAAAATCTTGGATTCTCGTGTCAAGCAGGAGAGGGACAGTCATGGTTTTATGGCATTCTTTCATATCGCGAAACCTCTCCTATTAGTTTTTATTTTAATTTTAACATTACAGCAACAAGCATTTGCAACACCTGCCAGCACTTATGTTGATGTGAATGATGAAGCATACAGGGATATTGAAAAACTTGTAGCCTTTGGATTGTGCCCCCCGCCAATGATTGATCAAAGACCTTTTCTCAGGTCTGAATTCGCCCGCCTTATTGCAGAAGCAATCAAAAATAATAAAACTCATGATATAGTGTTATCATCAGATATGAAATTTGGTGATTATGAAGAACTTCTTGCAAGAAAACACTATATTGATGCTCTTTTAGCAAAGCTCACAAAAGAGTTTAAAGAAGAGCTAATTGAAAGAGGTGTGCTTCCCGGCAACTCACCTACGATAATTGGGCATGGTTTGGAAGATGTGCGTTTTGACACAATATATATGAGCAGTGCGCCGCTTACTATCTTGTATGATAACGGGGTTGGTGATGTTTCAGCAACAGTGACTCCGCTAAACCATTATAATTCAGGCAGACATGCAATAGATGGTTTTCAGCAAAGTTTTGAATTTATTTCCCGCTTCAAGTTGTCAAAGTTCTTTGCCTTTAGGGTTCAGCCCAGAATAGAAGCTAATATATGGAGTAATAGCCGTGATTCTGAAAACAAGATGCTTTTGCAGGAAGGTTATGGAGTTGTGCAAGTTGGTGATGCAGCTCTTACATTTGGTAGAATGGGGATTGTGTATGGACCGGGAACACATGGAAGTTTGATTTTAACAGATAATGCGCGTCCTTTGGATCAAATTCAGATCTCAACTCCATCTCCATTTCGGTTCCCTTGGATCTTTAAGCATCTTGGTCAATGGCGCATATCTTTGTTTGGAGCTAATCTTGGACCTGAAAGTTATCTCAAATATACATGGTTAACAGGATACAGGCTGTCGTATATGCCTGTTCGTTATCTTGAACTTGGTTTTGGAAATAGTACAATGATGGGAGGAGATGGTTCTCCTTATCTTTCATCATTGGATATCTTTGGTGAGTTTTTTGGATTCAGACCAGCTGGGACAACTCCCACATCTCCAAACAAAACCAATCATTTAATGGAAGCCACTGTAACAGCACGTATTCCTCCTCTTTGGGGTGCAACTATCTATGGTTCGCTTCTTAATGATGACAAAAGAGATACATTAGAACGTTTCTTTGTTGATGGATCAAGTTATCTTGGAGGATTGTACCTTCCAAGAATAAATCCAAGTGGTACAGCAGATCTCAGATTAGAGTTTCGCAGGATGTGTGCGATTTCTTATAGACATATACTATATTTAGATGGTTATACACTTGATCATCTTTATATTGGTGATGCTCTTGGATCAGATGCACTTGGTTTTCATGCTAATCTTAACTACGATCTATCGAACAAAATATTATTATCTGCCTTTTTCGATTGGGAGTTAAGACGCTCTAATATGCATGTTTTAACAATGGAACCAGATGGAACTTATGGAGACACTGTAGTTACCCAAAGAGGCCCTGCAGATGAGCGATATAGAGGTGTTCTTAGAGCAAGGTTTCAATCAAAACATTATTATAAATTATATACGAGTTTTGGATATGAAAGGGTGCTAAACGAGCAGTATCAAGCAGGCGTAGATAAAAATAACTGGCTGTTTTCGGTCTTGATAAAATTTGATTTGGATAGATATTTTAGATTTCAGACAAAGAATTAACTAAATTTTCCCCTCCCTCGATGGGAGGGGATCTCCGCCAGAGGCGCGGAAAGGGAAGGGTGGCTGTTTAAAATTTAAATTAAAAAACCCCATTTGTTGCCCTTTTCAAAGGGGGGAGAATTATTGTCGACCAACGACTAATTTTCCATTATATCGCTTTTTAGCAAGCCCGCTCTTAAAATAAAAAGACATTCCAATCAAAGTTACAGGAATAAACTGAACAGCATGATACATAAAAGATATGTTAAATGCTGTTTCTGTTTTTAAACCAATCCATGTATAAGCAAGCACTCCTGCAGCTTCAAATGGACCTATTCCACTTGGCGCAGATGGTATTATAATAGCAAGATTAATTGCGATAAATATAACAGCTGGTATCCATGGAGCCATGTCTATATTAAATGCCATCTGGCACATCCATATGGTAAGAATTTGTAACAGAGAGGACACAAGTGAAATAAGGATTGTAGCAAGAACAATCTTCTTTCTGGACAACATGTTCATTCCAGCTCCCAGCTTTTGAATTAATGTGGCTATTTGTCCGAGCTCGGTTTTTTTACGTGTTCTTTTATGATAGATAAGTAAACCAGCACAAATGCCTAAGGATACGATAATTACTATAGACACGATTATAGAACCGGTTTTGACCCACGTTGGATATGTGTGATGTTGACCCAGAAGTACTGCATAAAGAGCAAAAAGACCAAAGAGCAGGAGTATTGATATGCCATCAGATATCTTATCAAGAGCTGTAACTGAAGCTAAAGATGCTTTGCTCATGTTTTTCCATTTGCCAAGCAAATATATCTTTAACCAATCTCCACCTCTTGCTGGAAGCAGGTTATTGCCAGCAAACCCCATAAAAGTTACTTTACAGATTAGCCAAAAGGAATTTCTCCTCTTTCCATACTTTTTTTTAGGATCCATTATAAGTTGCCACCTGTAGGATTTAATACATACTACTATCAATGACGTAATAGCAGCCATTGCCAGCCATATCCAGTTTGCCTTGACCATATGGGAGACAAGGACATTTATATTCATATTGGCAAATAAGGATATTAATAGGGCTATAGATATTATCCACCCGATGATTGCTACCAGCTTTTTTTTGTTTATTTTATGCATAGTTGTTGAAAAAATTTTTGTTACAAAAGATGTACTGTCATTTTGTGAACTCTTATATGTATTTAGCTTTTTTTTCCATCTTTTTCTTGTTGATTAGTTTTTGTCAATTTCAATGCAATAATCCCCAAAAATTTCAATTGAATATTCCCCATGTAA
>CAZLRI010000245.1:0-4335 GCA_964561745.1 uncultured Pseudobdellovibrionaceae bacterium
CAATGAGTTTTTTAGCTATATCTATAGAACCATTGTGGTTAACTCCTGCCTCTGCTATAATAAAAGTTTTCCTCATTTCACCCGATTTCCATGTTCTTGAGAAAAGTTTTTTCCGGCATGTCCCTTAGAATTGTCAGACCTGCACCTATCACGGAGTCTCTGCCTATATGGATACCTTCTCTGGTTGTTACATTACTGCCTACAAAACAGTTTTCCTCTATAATGCTTCCTCCGTTTATAATGGCCCCAGTAGATATATGACAGTTATCTTTTATAATTGCATCATGTTCAATTACCGAAGCGGTATTTAAAATACAGTTCCTTCCTATTTTAGCATAAGCGTTAACAGTTACATTGTGCATTACCACAGTCCCTTTATTCAGTTTTGCATGCTTGGAAATATACGCAAGGGGAGAAATAATAATGGGGAATTTAGCTCCGTGGCTCTTCAAGATTTTGAATTTCTCCATTCTTTTTTGCAGAAGCTTTATCTGACCGATACATATGAGAAAATATTCGTATTCCCTGACTAAAGATTGAAAATCATCATCTGTTGCAATTATCCTATAGCCTAAGACACTTTCTCCAATTCTTTCTTTTATGTCAACGATTCCTGCTATATCATATTCGCCTTGAGTTTCTATAACATCTATACACGCTTTGCAGTGGCCGCCGCCGCCGACTAATACTATTTCTTTTTTCACTGTAGAACTTCTTTTATCTTTTGAGATATATAACGCACATCGTCTTCGCTATTTAATGTAGAACTCGGCAGACATAATCCCTTCTCATAAATTCTGTAAGAGTTTTCATAGTTTCCGTTTTTAAATGATTGGTATGGCGGAAATTCTATTATCGGCATAAAAATTCTTCTTGTTGGGATACCTTTTTCTTTCAATTTTTTACGGAATGTCTCGATATCTAAATTTTCGTTAATAATTATGCAGTTCATCCAGTAAGAGCTTTTAGCAAAATCATATTTTTTCTGAAATGTAATGCAGTCGACACAACTCAGTTCCTCGGTATAAATCCTACGGAACAGGTCTTTTTTAGCAAGAAAAGCATTAAGCTTCTCCAGTTGCGCAAGACCTAATGCCGCTTCAATATTTGTCATCCTATAATTAAAACCGATTTCAGAATGATAGTATCCCTTTGTTTCATCACGCGCCTGATTCACAAGAAACCTAATATGTTCCATTCGTTTTTCATCGTTTCCCACAACCATTCCACCACCGCCTGTGGTTATCGCCTTATTCCCATTGAAACTAAAGACACCGAAATCTCCAATAGTTCCGGTATACATTCCTCTATATGTTGCTCCCAAACTTTCTGTTGCATCTTCTATTATATAGATGTTATGTTTTCTGGCAATCCTTACAATTGCATCCATATTACAAGGGCTGCCATAAAGATGGACAGGAATTATTGCCTTTGTTTTCTCAGTAATTTTCCCTTCTACATCTTCTGGATTCATGTTCCATGTTGCGGGGTCAACATCAACAAATACAGGCATCGCTCCAACATACATCACCGGATTTACCGTGGCAACAAATGTTAAAGCCGGAGCAATAACCTCATCCCCGTTTTTAATACCAAGCTCATGTAAAGCTATATGAATTGCAGATGTACCGCTCTGGGTTGATACTGCTTTTTTAGCATTTACATAAGCAGCAAACTTTTCTTCGAATTCCTGGATAAAAGGACCGAAGGTAGATATAAAATTGGTCTCTATTGCTTTGGTTAGATAATTCTTTTCCCGCTTGCCTAAATTAGGGGCGTCTAACTCTATTTTCCGATATCCGGTCTTCATAGAATGTAGTTTTCAAATACAAACTCCTCCTACTCGTATCTGACATCCAGCTTGTCCTTATACCAATCGTACGTCCTGCGAATTCCTTCCTCCAGGGAAAAGGCAGGGCTATAGCCTGTCAATTTTTCTATTTTTGTTGTATCGGGGCATCTCCTTTGAGGTGATCCTGGAGTATCAGGAAGTTCATTAATAGTTATTACCTTATTCAAGACCTCGGCAATCTTTAAAACCAGGTCTTTTATGCTGACTTCCTCCCTTGAATTGCCTATATTGACTATTTCATTTATTGTGTTAGGACTTTCGGTTGCCCGTATCGTCAACACAATGGCATCGTCAACAAAACAGAATGCCCTCGTATGTGTGGGCGAAGCTACATCAATGATGTCGTTTTTGCCTATTTTTACAAACATCTCGGGGATTACATGTGCAAATCCCATCCTCGGACCGTATACATTATGATATCTTCCAATCGTAACCGGAATACCGTATTTTCTGCCGTAAATAAACCCTATAGATTCTCCATACATCTTACTCAACGCATAGCTCGTCCTGTTCTCCTTAATATCAGCAATTGTAAGAGGAACATTTTCATCTGTAGGCACGGCAATGCTAAAATGTTTCAGCGTCCCGGAATATACTTCGCTGGTTGATGAGAAAAATAGTTTTTTGAGATTTCTGACTCTCGTGGCATACTCAAAAAGATTCAAGGTCGAAACAGCGTTAACATAAAGCACTTTATCAGGATTCTGCATAACATGTTTAACCCCGATAACTCCCGCAAGGTGATATATATAGTTATAATCTTTGTCTAAGTCCATGAATAATCTGGTATCCGTCAAATCTCCATTTATAAACTGGACATTTTTGTTTTTTATCAATTGTTGAAATTCAGCATCCATTCGTCCACGCGATAGGTTGTCGATAACAGTAATATTGTCAGCATTAGCTTCCAAAAGTTTTTTTATCAGAAAATAACCTATAAACCCAGCTCCTCCAGTAATTAGTATTCTATCCATCATGCCTCCGTAAATTATTCCAATGCCCCTTACCGACACCTATCATTTTTATGCCCTTTGCTGATAATTGTTTGGCCACATCATCATTGATTATATTATTTGCATCAATAATTATTTTTACCCCTTTCAATATCGATAACATATCATCTGCATCCATAATTAAGTATTGTCTATGTCTTGTTGCAAATACTGCTATATCGTGTCTCTTGCCTCTGAGAGAATTAAAACTTGTCTCTATCATCAGATCTTTTTCCTGCCATAAAGGAACGAGAGGGTCATGGAGACTTACAACTGCACCTTCCTCTACACATCTATCGTAAAACAACTCCGTTGGGGAGTGTCTTGTATCAGCGACATCTCCAAGATAAGAAACGCCCATGATGGTTATAAACTTGCCTCGTAACAAGCCTACTTCATGCTCCAATAATTCAAAAGTATGATTAGGCATTAAATCATTTATGGCAACGGCATCGACAGACATTTTAAGCTTCTTATCGCTATCATAGAGATTTTGATAAGACCAGTTCGCCAAAAGAGAATCTTTTGTAAGACAATATCCTCCGACTCCAAAGCCCGGCAGCATAATATTCTTATGGGTCGGTCTAACCCTTATTGCCTCTATGACTTCAAAAAGATTCACCTGGGCTTTTTCAGCATACTCGGTCCATTCCTGTATAAAGGCTATATTCATAGCGCGATATGAGTTTTCAAGCACCTTCGCCATTTCCGCAGCAATAGTCGAATGCGCTTCAAAAAGAGGATAATCTTTTGTGTTTATGAAAGACTCAAAAAATTCTTTTGCCTTGATATTTGACTCTCTATTTATCCCTGAATAGACTCTATAAAAATTAATAATGGAATTTAAATAGGACGGTCCGGGCATAACCCTTTCATAGGAGTAGGCAATATACAACCTATTTATATCAAGACTCCTTTTTTTAAAGGCTTCTTGAAATACAGGATAAATAACTTTCTGAGTTGTGCCCGGTGGGACTGTACTCTCGATAACAACAAGTGTATTTTCAGCGATATTATCGGCTACTGTTTTTATAGCGTCTCTAAAGTTCTCATATGTGAATGTATAATCATGCAAATTCCCCAAACTCTTCCTTTTAATGTCGAGATTAATGTCTACAACGACTATGTCAGCCTTAGAAAAAGCATATGAGCTGTATGTTGCCATGAGATTCTTATTCTTATGCCCATTTTTATAAGCCTCATCAATGCTATTGTCTGTTGACACAACTGGAGGCTTTCCCATATTTACTCTTGTTACCTTCCAGAAATTCTGTTCGTCTGGAAGATCGACACCAATAACATTGAAAATCAAATTATCATGCCCATCCTTGGCATTCGCTAATGCTGCTGCCATAGCTGAACCTACAAACCCCAAGCCCTGAACAACTATACTCTTCCTTTCCGCTTTTAGAAAGGCATCTATCTTTTTGTTTTCTCTGCAATTTTCATCTAATAATTTCTCTGTTAGATGGCTTCCGATAAAACCATCTG